>CAYJNB010000081.1:0-8697 GCA_964371205.1 uncultured Treponemataceae bacterium | reverse complement strand
GGTGGAGTTAAGGTGGATATAGGTGCAACATTTACCATGACAGGCGGTAGTATTTATAGTAACACTGCAAATAGTACGAGCTCTTCAGCAGACTCAGGCGGTGGTGTTTTTCTAAACGATAACGCAACTATGAGAATGTCCGGAGGCACCATAGGTGGATCAGGTAAAGGTAATCTAAGCGACTACGGCGGGGGCGTTTATGTATCTGACGGGGCAAAGCTTTACTTAAGTGGTAGAGCACGCATAACCCACAATGATGCAAATGAAGAAGGTGGCGGCGTCCGTGTATATACTGGTGGAACGGTCTATATTGATGGCATTAAAAACCCAAGCTCAGGCGGTGTGTATGTAGACGATAACACAAATGGTAACATAGAATACAGATAAAAGCATAAAAAAAGCCCCTTGAGTTATCAAGGGGTATTTTTTTGTAGATTTAAATGTATGTCTACTGAAAACTAGCCAAAAAAGCCTTTTGCTTTTAAGAGTTCTGCGTTTAAGATACCGCCACCGGCAGCACCTCGAACGGTGTTGTGCGAGAGTCCTACAAAGCGCACGTCGAACAATGGGCATTCACGTAGGCGCCCAATAGAGACAGCCATTGCCTTGTCGGCATCTCTATCTAATTTTGGTTGTGGGCGGTTAGGCTCTTTGCGAATAATAATTGGTTGCACCGGTGCAGATGGCAAGTCGAGTTCTTGTGGAAGAGATGTAAAATCGTTCCAGATTTTTTCGATTTGCTCAAGGCTTGGTTTTTTGTCTTCGGGTAGGTCAAATTCGAGCGATACACAGGCAGAGTGCCCATCGATTACCGGTACACGGTTACAGTGAGCGGCAACTTGTGGGTATTTTGCGTTTTCAATTTTTCCGCCCACAACTGAACCCATAATTTTAAGCGGTTCAAGTTCAGATTTTTCTTCTTCTCCACCAATAAACGGCACAATGTTGTCGATCATGTCAAAACTTGGTACACCGGGGTAGCCGGCTCCCGATACTGCTTGTAAGGTTGTTACAAACATTCTTTTAACAGGGTAACCTGCTTGTTGTAAGGCATAGATTGGTGTCATGTAGCTTTGGATAGAACAGTTTGGTTTTACGGCTACAAAGCCTTTGTCCCAACCGTTTGCTTTTTTTTGCTCTGCAATTATATCGAGGTGGCTTGCGTTAATTTCTGGAATAAGCATTGGCACATTTTCTGTCCAACGATGAGCTGACGCATTCGAAACAACAGGGATTCCTGCTGCAGCATAGGCATTTTCTAGGTCTTGTATGTCTTTCTTGCTGTCGAGCTCAATTGCACTAAATACAAAGGTACACTTGCCCTTTGCTTTTTCTACATTTGATGCATCTTCTACAATTAGTTTTGCAATGTTATCTGCAAGGTTTGTTCCTACGAGCCAACGCCCGCCAACAGCCTCTTTATAGCTTTTTCCAGCTGAACGAGGACTTGCTGCCACGTAGGTAACTTCGAACCAAGGGTGATTCTCTAATAAGTGAATGTATTTTTGTCCAACCATTCCGGTTGCACCTAAAATTCCAACAGGTATCTTATTCATATATACTCCTAAAATTGTTATCATTTAAAACGAGTTTACGGTAAATTGTGGAACACAATGTTGTAAACTCGGTAGTTGCCTCAACTTCTGCTTAGTTTTTTCTATGCGTGGATAGGCAACGCTGTTTGCGACATAGATGACGCAATATGTAGTTTTTATAGTAATCCACTCTTTTTCATTGCGTCGAGTATTTTTGGTTCGGTTTCTTTTAGAATTGGTACCAAAGGAAGACGTAGTGTGTCTTGTGGAATAATGCCTTTATGTTTCATGGCAAATTTTATAGGACACGGATTTGTTTCAAAAAAGGCTGCCTTAAAGATAGGAAGCAATTTATAGTGTGCTGCACGTGCTTTATCTGTGTCGTTATTAATTGATGCCATTGTAAGTTCTGTTACTTCGCGAGGGGCTAGGTTAGATACTACAGAAATTACACCATCGCCACCAATTGCTGCAAGCGGATAGATAAATGCATCATCTCCTGATAAGACTGAAAAATCTGGGTGTTTTGAAACAACATCTTGAATAACTTCTGTCATTTGATTTAAGTCTCCAGATGCTTCTTTAACACCAACAATATTTGGTAGTTCAGCTATGCGTGCTAATAATGGTGTACAAATATTTTTTCCTGTGCGACCTGCAATATTATATACAATAATTGGAATGCCAACTTTGCTAACAGCTTCAAAATGTCTAAAAATCCCTTCGTCAGAAGGTTTATTATAGTATGGAGTAACTACAAGCGCATAATCTGCACCTGCTTTTTTAGCACGTTCGGTATATTTTACTGCTTCTGCAGTACTATTGCTACCTGCTCCAAGAATAATAGGAATCTTTTTGTTATGTTTTTTTTCAAATGCGCGAACTTCTTCAAAGACAACTTCGATAATTTTGTCTTCTTCTTCTACTAGCAATGTTGGTGTTTCGCCTGTTGTTCCAAGTGGCACTAAACCTGTAATACCTTCGTCTAATTGAAAGCGTACAAAACTTCTGAGCGCATCATAATCTACTGAAAAATCAGAGTTAAATGGTGTAATAATAGCTGTAAATGCTCCGCGTAATTTTGACATAGATTCTCCTACAGCGACAAGGATGTCGCAAAATACAGTTTTTCTGAAAAGGAAAACTGGGTAAGCTAAAATGACAGGAATCATTTTAGCGTTAATCCCTCTGCGACAAGGAATGGGTAAGCTAAAATGACAGGATGTCATTTTAGCGTTAGTATGTCATAATTTTTGAGATTTTTCAAGTGCTGCCGTAAGGATGTATTTCTCTAGGCCTAGGTTTTATAGTATTTCTTCATCCCATAAAGTATTATTACTAGTAGATACTGCGTAAGCACCTGATGCTATTGCCGCTTGCATATCTTCTTTATTGCAAAGAAGACCACCCGATATTATTTTATAGTCGTAGTTCTTTGCACACCACGTTATAAGTCTTGGCCAACCGGGCATAACCTGCAAAAATGTTAGATTTACCTTACTAAGTTGTTTTTTTAGGCTTTTGTATGCAAAAGAGTCTATTAAAAAGGCTCTAAAAATTGTTATTATACCTAACTTATTAGCCTCTCTAATAATGTTAACCTTGCTGCTTACAATTCCATCAAAATGAGTGTTTTCTTTTATATATTGAATAACGATTTCTTTATTTGCAAATCCGTCAATTAGGTCAACATTAATAATGCCAATTTTATTGTGCTCTCGTATTCTTTTAGCTATATCTGTAATATTTAGAATTGTTCCGTAGAGCACAAATATTACCTTGCATTTTGATTCTAAAGCAAGAGAGAGTGACTGCTCATCTAACACAGAGGCAATTATTGGTGCTTTTTTTAGGGTTTCATATATATCATTCACAACTATGCAACCATTGTTTTATTTGCTTTTGTTCTAGTAAAGTGAGAAACAACAAGGGTAAAGCAGAGAGAAATAATATTTCCAAGAATAACAGAGTCCATATTTGCAGGCATTTGGATAAATGACATTACAAACGAAACAACACTTCCGCTGAGCATTCCTGCTATTACTCCATATTTATTTATGAACTTACAGTAGAGTGATAATATAAATGGGAAGAAAATTGCAGAAGAGTAAATAGTTGCAGCAAATTCATATACTACTAAAATTTGTTTGAATTTAAGAGCCGCTAAAAGGGCTACGAGTCCAAAAATTACAGTTGCAATTTTACAAACTAAAAGTTCTTTTTTATCGCTCATTTTTTTGTCTAATACTGAATAAATATCTTGCGTAAAAATTTGACTTGCTACGAGTAAGTATGAGTCTACAGAAGACATAACTGCAGAAATAAGTGCTGCGATTCCTAATCCTGCTAAAACAACAGGGAATTTTTCGAGAATCATATTTACAACTATAATGTCGGGATTTTCAATGTTTGGATATAAGAGTCGAGCAAATATAGCTGTAATCATAATTACACTTCCCAATGCTAAATAGCCAAAAGAGGCCTTCATTTGAGATTTACGCGCAGAAGGTGCGTCTTTTGAAGCTAGAATTCTTTGAATGTAGGGAATCCCAGTACAAGCTGAGAATGTATATTTAAAAATTATTGCTAAGAGTCCAAGAATAGAAATATTTCCAAATAAATTGAATGTTTTTGGAGCAAAAACTAAATCGAGAGATTGTTCTGCAATACCAGACATAGTTACAAGTGGAAATATAACTACCATTCCAACTGATAAGATTATGACCTGTATTGTATCGGTGTATGCTACTGCTATAAACCCACCTTGTAGCGTGTATAGTATTGTAATCAAACCACCTATAATAACTGCAATTTCGTACGATACATTTAAATCACGTAGGATTAAGTGGAGAACGGTACCCATTCCCATCATTTGTACTATGAGCATACCAAAAGAGTACACCATGGTATATACACCACAAAGACGCGCAGCTCCTCTGCCATGAATATTTCCAAAAACACCTGATAATGATTGTGCATTGGTGTTGTATACTCTTTCAGAAATGAATGCTAAACAAAGCATACCTATGACCCATGCAATTACAAGCCATAGGGCAGAAAACCCGTCTGTGTATGCTTTGCCAGCTTGCCCAAGACAGGTACCAGCTCCCGCTGCTGTAGCAACGGAAGAGGCAACTATAATAAAAGAACTAAGCTTTCTTCCCCCTAAGGAAAAATCCTTTATATTTTTTATTTTCTTTGAAGAAATAAATCCAATAACAATAACCATTAGGAGGTAACAAACTAGTACTATAAAATCAATATTTCGCATGCTAATAATTATACCATGGAAATGCTAATTTCACTAGGCTTTTTTTGCATTTTTCTTCATTTCTTTGAGTAGAAGGCAACCAAATACAATTGCAAGAACTGTAAATGCAAGCCCCATAACCCACATGTTTCTATATGCTTCTACTGGAGGGAGCGAATCTTGCCATAGACCAATAATTGGATATACGTATACGTCTGCAGAGAAACCTATAACACATGCTATACCAACAGTAGTTCCTGCTACTTTAGGAGGTGTTCCTACTTCGCTTACAATAGCAAGATATAGATTTTTAGCCATATAGTTAAAGAATCCAACAAATAATACCATAGCAATCATAGTATTAATAATAGCATTTGATGGTTGAACAATTAGCAATACAACTAAAGCAAATAATGAAATAAAAGAACAAAGAGTTACAATTTTTGTACTTGATTTTAAAGGTGTTTTAATTGTTAATAAACCACCAATCGGACCAGAGATAAAGCGGAATACTTGGTTTCTAACAGTAGAAATAAGAGCTGCAGAAACAATAGACATACCAAATACGTCTCTGAGGTAAGGTGCTGTATAGCTAAGAATTGCTGCTACTGAGTAAACACCCATAATACAGAATGATGTATACCATGTTGTCTTAATTTTTAAACATTTTACAACATCTTTCCATGTATATTTATCGTCTTCGCTGCTCACAACCTTTCCATCAGGAATTAGTTTATAACAGAAGCATCCAAGAATAATAAATACTACACCGTAGAGAATATATACTGCTTTAAGACTGTCTGGATTCTTTTCTGCCCCAAATTTTGAGAAAATCCAAATTGCTAAGAATACCATTATGGCATCGCCAGCACCTCTAAAGCCACACAACCATCCGATTAAGTTTCCACTTTCGTTACTATTACCTAAAAGGGTAGTACTCTTAACCATAGCGGAATACATAAGTAAAGTAGTTGTAATTGCCCATGCAATTTGTACTATTACACCCACAAAAAACGGTGGATATGTTGCCATAACAAAGGCAAGTGCACCTGTGGTAATTAATGCCAGTCCAATAAGCTTTCTATGCGAAAACTTATCTGCTAAAATTCCACTTGGGGTATACAACAATAAAGAAACAAATCCATAAATGGACATCATTAACCCAATTTGAAAGTTATTATATCCAAGTGCTATTTCCATTGCACTATGGAAGGTTGAACGTAAATATGGCAACCCATAAATCATACCACAACTCACACCAGTGAGTAAAATAATTAGCCATCGATACAAAGTTTTCATACTTGTACTCATAAAAAATCTCCTCGTTTTACTTGTTAATTTAATAACATGTTTTTGTTAAAACCTCTTAGAATATTTTTTAGTGTTCCTCGATACTAAAAAATGATTTAAAAGGTACCCATCTTATATAAACGTACCTGTAAACAACAAATTGTACGCTCTATTCTCCGATAACCTCCTTTTTTAACATTTTTTTATCAGAAAGCATGGAGTGTAATACTTCATGCATGTCAGATACTATTGCTAGATGAGCATGAGACATTATTGGTGCATTTCTATCAGTGTTTACTGCTATAATTTTCTTTACGCCTCGTATTCCCGATAAAAACTGAACTGATCCTGAAACACCAAAGGTTATTAATATTTCTGGTGCAACAGAACTTCCCGAAATGCCTATCTGTTTTTTGTAATTAGTTAAGCCTCGTTCAACTAAAATTCGAGAAGAAGCTACAACAGAATTATATTTTTTTGCAACAGCTTCTATTAGGCTTAATTCTTCTTTATTCTTAAATCCACCGCCAGCTACAAACAGTATTTGATAATCCATAATTGTTTTTTCTTTTTTTGGTGTACTTTTTTTAATTAGAGAAATATCGGTATATGTTAAGGACGAATCCTTTGAAAGATCAATCGAAAAAAATTGAATATAATCGCTAGATGCATTTTTTTCTGGGATTGGAAAACTGTCTGGGCGAACTGTTGCCATACTTACACAATTATCTTTTGTTGTAATATGAGCCATGAGGTTTCCCCCAAATGTGGGGCGCACCTGTATGAGCTTATTATTTTCTAAAAGCAAATCGGTACAATCGGCTGTAAGGCCTGCATGTACATCGACCATAACGCGAGAAGCAAAGGTACGCCCTTGCTGTGTAGCTGCTAAAAGACAAATTGTTGCATTTGCTTTACATATTGCATCTTGCATGATGTAGGCATATTTTTTTTCTATAAAGGTACTATCAATGGTATACAGATAGACTGTATCTAGTGCATACCCTTCCAACTCTTTTTTATATTTATCTGGGTTTTCGTCAATAATAAAGCCAAAAATTTTACAGTCTAACTCTTTTTTTATTTCGTATGCTTTTTTAAGAAGTTGTAAACTATAAGTAGAGATACAATTGTTATCGATTTGGAAGAATATCAAAATATTTTCTTTGGAACTCAATTTTGTACTCCTCTATCGATTTTTTGTATTTCTGTATCTATGAGCAATGCTGCCTCTCTTGCAGTAAAATCCCTTATGCTACTTTTACTTACTGGTGTAGGAATATATGTTTTTACAACCTTAGTTGCAGAGCCATTAATACCGTAACAACTTGGGTCTGTGTTTTCAAAGTCGGAAAGTTGTAGCGGTAAAATTGTTTTTTTTCTACTTTGCATTTTATCTTTAAGGGAAGGGTGCCTTGGTGTAAAAGAATCCTTATCGACAGAGATTAAGCAAGGGAGCTTTACTTTGAGTGTTTGATTGTATTGTAAAAAGTCTTGTTGTACTTGAATCTCATTATGAGCAGTACATTTTATTGCAGTTACAAAACTTATGCTGTGGTAATTGAATCTTTGTGCTAAGGCTCCGCTTACTTGAGAGGTGTCGCCATCTGTAGATTGTTTTCCGCAAATAATAAGGTCAAATTTTTGGGTTTTCTTTATTGCTTCGTAAAGTGCGTTTGACGTTGCTAGAACATCTGAACCAGAAAAATGAGTATCGCTAACGAGGACTCCAGTATCACAACCCATTGCTAAACAATCGCGAATTGTACTTTCTGCGGTTTTAGGGCCCATAGTAAAAAGGGTAACGGTGCTAGTATTATCGATATCTTTTAGTCTCAATGCAGCTTCCACTGCAGAGAGGTCGTAAATATTAGTAGTTGTTCCCATTTTTTCTCTTTTTATGAGGCCGGTTTGCATATCAACAATACCTTCATGTATGGCTGGAACTTGCTTTACACATACTGCTATTTTCATACTTGCCCCTGAGGAAAATCAGTTATGTTTCCCTGGTTAAGAAGCAATTTACTATCAAATTGACTTTTTAGTTTGAAAATATCTTCTAGTACCTCGCAAGAAACATATTTTGCATACAGATCTTTCTTTATCTTACCAATACCATGTTCGTCTATTAAACTATTTCCATCTTTTGTAGCTAAAGAAAGCCATTTTTCTATCAGGGTGTATGCTTTATTGAGTTCGGCCTTATTTTTTGGCAATATATTAATATGGAGTTTTCCCTTATAACAATGTCCAAAAACACAATAGTCTAAACCTGCTTCATTAACATCGGTAGTATACAGTGTGTATAAGTCAACTAAAGGCATACTAACAATAGCCATATCAATCGATAGTTTATGAATACTTTTTTCTGATTGTTTATTTTCGTCAATGAGTAAATTAACACTTTCTGCTATTACGTGTCTGTATGTTCTAATTTTTTCAATTTCGTTATCGCCAGCAAAAACCCAAGTGTCATCTGCACAGCCATATTCTTCGGCTAACTCTATAATTGCTGCTGCTATTGTTTCTACAAAATCCTCACTATCGCCAAAAAGCTCGATGTAGATCATTGCTTTAAATGTATTATCAATATCTGCTATGTGTTTAATAGAAGTTAAATGC
>CAYJNB010000080.1:0-8789 GCA_964371205.1 uncultured Treponemataceae bacterium | reverse complement strand
GGCGTACGGCAAACAAGCAAACCCCGATGGTTCTTTCCATCTAAACGCCAGGTAGCTTAGATAATAGCTTGTTACCTTAAAAAATTCAAGTCATTACTAGGGTGCTCCGGCTATGCCGTCCCGTGCTCTGGAGTACTCCTCGTCTCGCTGCTCTCGCCTGTGGTGTACTCCTGCCGCCCGGTAGCACATCTTATTCGCGCATAACGCACAATATAACCTTTATTGCACTTGTATAAAACTGGACTTTAAAAGAAAAATAGTGTATAATTATTTTATAGAAATATTAGGAGAAAAAAATGTCAGAAAGACCAATGTACCGAAACGCACTACGCTCTAAAAAGGCAATCAAAGGTGCTCTTGTATCACTTTTATCTGAAAAAGACATCGCAAAAATAAAAATAAAGGAAATCATAGATCTTGCAGATATAAGCAAGGGAACTTTTTATGCACACTATTCAGATATTTATGATATCTTATCCGAAATAGAAGATGATAACATAAAATATTTACTTGATTTTTTAAAATCGGAAGCTTCCAACGAAATGTTTGATGACTTTTTGCCGTTCATACGTGCAATGTTCAAACGAATGGAAGAAGAACATGCTTTTTTTGAAAAAATCTTTTTATCACCATATTTTGATCATATGTTTATTAAGGTACAAACTGCAATTATAACTTATGCGATGAAACACAACAAAAAATTTACAAAAATTACTTTAACAAAAGATTCAAAGATGTTCTTAACTTATACCCTTTCTGGCGCTATACAAGTTATCCGCGATTGGTATAAAGGTGAGTATTCAATTAGTTTGGATGATTTAGCAGTAAAAATTAATAATTTTATGATGAATGGAATAAAAAGTATTTTTGTTGACGAAAATATATAATTAGATTTGATTAAAGAAAACTACCGGCGAAGAGACTTGAACTCTTACACCCTCACGAGCAGTAGATTTTGAGTCTACCGTGTCTACCATTCCACCACGCCGGCAAGTGAGATCATACTAGCATAATGGCAAAACAATGTAAAGGGCTTTATGCTAGTTTTTTTAGTGAATAAAGGGTGTAGCACAATGATACAAGAGCTGCAAACCAGTTAATAGCTGCAATTCCAATAAAAATAGCACGTGCACCCATCCCCATAACTGAGCATAAAATGTAAAAGACTATTGCAGGGGCAATAAGTTGGCGCAAAAATCCCATCCACATTACGAGAGAGGGCTTTTTTATTCCTTGCAAAAGAGAATTACTTGCAGGCAGTAATATGTAACAGTAGTAGGCAATAATTTCTAGGCGTAAGTAAAATACGGCATATTTTTGAATCGTTGTATCTTTTGTAAAATGTGCAACCAAACTAGCAGAGAATGGAAGAAGTACTATAGCTGCTATAATGAGCGTTACAACTCCTATTAAAAGTCCTATACGATACGCTTCTTTTATCCTTTCATATTTTTTTGCCCCAAAATTTTGTCCAGCAATGGAAAGAATTGCAATCGATATGCCCATTGCAGGTAGTAAAAACACTTGTTCAATACGTAGTCCAACACCATATGCCGCAACAGCGTCTGTACTTGCATATTTATTAAGATAATAATTTATTACGAACATCCCTAAGGCTACAGACATTGAATTAAGAAGAGCAGGGAATCCTTGTTGTATAATTTGCCTAATGTAGTCTTTATGAGGCTTAAAAGAGAATAAAAAAGTAAGTCTCATATATGCTAAAACACTGATTTCTCCTTTGTTAGTCCCCATTGGAGTAGTAAACTTTGCAATCTCAAACAAAAGATATACTGTAGCAATCATTTGAATACTTACCGTTGCAAGCGCGACACCACTTATTCCCATAGCAGGAATTATGCCATAACCATATAAGAAAAGAGGGTCTAAGCCAAGATTTAAGAAAAAGCCTACAATGAGCACATTCCGATAACTTTTTGTATTACCATGAGCATTCAAAAAAGCATTTAATATATTATTACTTATAAAAAACGGTAGGCCTATTATTATCATTTCCATGTAGGAAACTGCCATCAGTAAATCATCTCCACTTGCACCCATAAGTAAAAAAAGCGGAGTAACATAGAGTTTTCTCGAAAGCATTAAAAGAAGCGAAATAGATATTCCTAAAAAAAGCGACTGAGTTAAAAATAACATCTCGTCTTTATGGTTTTTTGCCCCAACTGAGTTAGAAATATGTACAGTTGCTGCAGTACCAATACCGCTACCTAGAGCTAGAACTATTAAGAAGGCAGGAAAAGAAAGAGAAAGCCCTCCAAGTGCAGTATCGGATATTTTACCACCATACCAAGTATCTGTAATATTATAAAATGTGTTAAATATAAATCCAATACTAGCAGGAATACCAATCTTAAAAAAATGTTGTAATATGCTTCCTGTAGTTAAATCTAGTTTTGCCATAAGTGCATTGTCAATTGTAAACAAGTACTTGTCAAGAATATAATGCGATTTTAAAATTATTTTTACAGTAAATAGAAATAGCAGATCATGCTTTGGACAAAATAATCCACATCTTGAGAATTTTCTCTTGACAATTACTCTTTATCTAACCTCTTGTAGTAAAACTTCCTCTATGCTACACTCGGCACAGTAATTTTTTTGGAGAAATCAATGTTAACACATAAGGGAACTCAAACAATAGAAACAGAGCGCCTTGTTTTGCGCAAGTTTGAGTATGCAGATACAACATCTATGATAAAAAACTGGGTTGCAGACGAAGTTGTGCAAACCTACTATTGCGAGCCGGTCTATAAAACTGAGAGCGAAGTAAAAGAACTCTTAGAGCGCTATATTGGTGCATACGAAAATACTAACACCTACCGTTGGACAATTACCCTTAAAGAAACCGGCGAAAGCATTGGGCAAATCGCCTATTTTTTAGTGGACGAAAAAAATCACTTTGCAGAGATGGAATACTGCGTAGGAGCTGCTTTTCAGGGCACGGGGCTTGCCACCGAAGCCGCTCGTGCAGTAGTTGCCTTTGGATTTACCGAAATGAACTTGCACAAGGTGCAAATATGCCATATGCCACATAATCCTGCTTCACGCCGTGTAATCGAAAAATGCGGACTCAAGTTCGAAGGCACCTCGAGAGACCACTTTTATTCAAATGGACTCTACACCGACGCCATGTATGTGGACCGAATGTATTACTCCATTTTAAGACACGAGTTTGAAGAATTAGATTATTACGTATAACGCGCCTTATAAAACCTGCCAATGCTAAGGCCTTGTATAAGGGTAGTAAACATAACAATAGCAAAGGTTATTATAAGCACAGTTTCAAAGGTGGCTGCATCTAAAAACGATTTTGTATCTACTGCAAGGGCAAGGCTTAGAGCTCCTTTTAACCCCGCCCAAGTGAGTAAGCCAGTAAACTTTGTGGTGGGTAAGTGTTGAGGTTTACTTTGCACCAAAGCGGCAGAGGCAAAAACACCGAGGTAGCGTGCTGCAATATTTGCAGGAATTGCTAGTGCAATAGGTAGCACATTTCCATCTGCATAGCGGAATAAATCAATTATTGTAAGACCGAGTAAGACGTAGAGAATGCTGTTCAAAAGGTTATCTACCACAGTCCAAAAATCGTAGTAGACCCTAAAATGCTTCTCTACTGTTTTGTTTTTGTCGGTAAAGCTTGCAAAGTAAATACCACAAACAACTGCAGAAATGGCACTAGAAAAATCCAAGTACTGGCAAATAACATAGGAGGCAGACACTGCCAAAAGGCTTATAAAGATTTGCCTGTACAAGTCTTTTGTACGCACAAAAAGCTTGTAGAGCACAAACGAAACAAGTAAGCCAATAGCGAGAGCTCCTACCACTTCCTTAAAAAGGATTGCCACAAAAGACAAGCCATTTATACTAGCAGCCTGACTTTTAATAGTGGTAGATACCACTACAAAGAGTGCAATACCTACGCCGTCATTAAAAAGCGATTCTCCTTCTATGGCAAGTGCAATATCTTCTGCTAGTCCAACCTTGCGTAAAATGCTCATTGCGGCAATGGGGTCAGTAGGCGAGATAATACATCCTAGTAAGAAACAGTGTAAAAAGTCGAGTTGAACGTTAAAAAGCGAAAAAAGTGCAAAGGTTAGTACACCATACAAAAGGGCAGAAAGCGTTGTGGTAAGCAAGGCTAAAAGCGTAATGAGGCGCAATTGAGGTTTAATGCTTTTATAACTGATTTTGCATGAGCCTGCAAAGAGCATAAAACATAAAAATCCCTTAACTAAAAAGTCATCTAAGATATTCAAGGGCACGCTAATACGCTGTGAATCTGCAAGAAACGCAGATACACCAATATATGCAATACTTAAAAGTAGAGAAAATAAAAGTAGCGCAATTTCTGTAGGCAGCTTTACTGTTTTTTCGTTTACAAACCCAACAAAAACAATTACTGCTAACATAAGAACAAATATCGGTAAAAGTATCGTAATCATATGCCGTATAATTCCAGTAAAAAATGAATAGGTGTCTTAATAAAGTTTATTTTCGCTCATATTCTTGCTCTTCTTCTTTTTTGTCGAGAGGCACAATATGTTTTGTGTCATGGTGACTTACATAATTCCAAAATTGTTTACTTAAGGTTTTACGATCATCGCTAGCTATTCGTTTCCATTGGTAGCCTTTAAACAAATCACGTAAAATAAAACGCTCACCTGCATGTAATTTTTCTGTTTCGTGCTTCACCATATCGAGTAGTTTTTCAACTTCTACCGTGTCTAATGTCATATCGTCCTCCTACACTAATTGTAAGTCGAGAGTTCTAATTTTGCAAGTAAAATGTAGTGACTAGACCAGAGTTTTCAAGACCTATGTTTTCTGAATTGACAAAGAAGTTAAAATGTCGTAGTATAACAATACCTTGCGCCTGTAGCTCAGCTGGATAGAGCACCGGACTTCGAATCCGTAGGTCGCACGTTCGAATCGTGTTGGGCGCGTTATTTCTGAATTTATTATTATACTATTATGTATTAGAAATTACCCAAGGAGTTTTTAATGAACAAGCTTTTCGTATTATTATTTTCTTGTATCTTACTAGCATTCGTAGGCTGTGCATCTACTGATCAAGCTGGTTCTATTGCAACAGAAGTTTCTGGAGAAACATTAATTAATCACCAAGCAAAGGCTCTCGGTAGCGAAGTTCCTGAGTGGGTACAAAAGGTAATCGGTGGAACACGTAAGGATTTGCAAAACGATTATCCAGATGCAAAGATTTTTACCTCTACAAGTCGCGGAGAAAATCTTGATGCTCTTAAGTTTTGGGCAAATACTTTTGATGTAAATACAACCGTTGCAAGTGAACTCAATACCTATTTTTCAAATGAAGCAGGTTCAATTTCTAATGCATCTGCAACTGAACTCATTCGTACTGCGGATCAACTTGCAGCAGTTAGCAGTACCTCCCGTTTTAACGGCTTGAGCAAAGAGGCTGAGTACTGGCTCTTGTGGGAAACTGCAGATGGAGATAAGGTCTACGATTATTATGTGCTTTATACTATTTCAAACCAAATGTTTGATGAATCTTTAGATAGAATTTTAGCAGACTTGGATGAAGAAGCTCGTTCAGTAGCAACTCCAGTGTATGACAGAATAAAAGAAGAAGGTTTATTTAACAACTAATTGCTAAAGTAATTTTATTTCGGACCTAGTCTATACGCTAGAGTTCAGTAAAAAAGTCAATGTGCTTATAGGCATGTTGGCTTTTTTTATTGACAGACCTTTAATTAGTTTATATACTATACATATAACAAGTAAATATAAGTATAGTATATGGAACGAACAATTTTACACAGTGATATGAATAATTTCTATGCCTCAGTTGAGTGTATGCTTAACCCCTCTTTAAAAGATAAAAATGTTGCAGTTTGTGGATCAATCGACGAAAGAAGTGGCATAGTTTTGGCAAAAAATTACGGGGCTAAGGCTTGTGGTGTTACCACCGGCGAAGTTATTTGGAGTGCAAAGCAAAAATGCCCAGATTTAATTGTTGTACCTCCTCATTATGAGCAGTATATAAAGTTTTCGGTTTTAGCACGTCAAATCTATGCACGCTTTACCGACAAAATTGAGCCTTATGGTATGGATGAGAGTTGGCTTGATGTAAGTGGGAGCACACTTTTTGGCGATGGTTTGCAAATAGCCGAACAAATACGGCAAACAATAAAATTTGAACTTGGTCTTACTGTTTCTATTGGAGTGAGTTTTAATAAGATATTTGCAAAGCTTGGCTCAGATATAAAGAAGCCTGATGCGATTACGTGTATTAGCCGTAATTCATTTAAGGAGCAAATTTGGGGATTCCCAGCTAACGAATTACTCGGTGTTGGGCGTGCCACAAAAAAAGTTCTATCTCTCATGAATATTTTTAGTATTGGTGACTTAGCTTGTGCTTCTGAGGCTGTATTACAAAAAAAACTTGGTAAAAATGGCGTAACGCTCAAGCGTTATGCAAGCGGACTCGACAATTCTCCAGTTGCCTATATGGATGATGCATTACCACTTAAGAGTATTGGGCATGGTATTACAACTATTCAAGACTTAGAGAATACAGCAGAGGTATGGCGTGTTCTCCTTGAATTAGTACAAGATGTAGGGCGAAAGTTGTACAAATATCACAAAAAAGCTACGGGTGTTGCTGTTTCCATAAAAAATAATCAGTTATATACAAGAGAATGGCAATGTAAACTAGATTTTCCGACTCAAAGTAGCTCTCTCATAGCAAAAAAGGCTTTTGAACTTTTTAGTAAAAATTACGATTGGGAATATCCCGTACGGGCTGTAAGTATCCGCTCAATTAATCTTGGGTCCGAAAAAACGCCCATACAACATGATTTATTTAGCGATATAGAGCGTATTGCAAAATATGAAAAACTCGATGTTACAACAGAATCTATTCGTCGTAGATTTGGTAAGCATGCAATTCGTAATGCAGTATTGTTGCATAACACTAAGATGCCTAAAGACAGCGAGTGCCTTATTACAATGCCAACAGGAATGGTAAAGCAGGCTTCTTATGAGTAATGAAAGAAGAAAAGTATATGTCGATGTGCTTTTAAAAAACGACAGAAAAGGCCGACTAATCCCGCTTTCAATTACTTGGGAAGATGATTCTGTCTTTACTATCGATTCAATACGGGCTGTTTGCAGGGCTGCCTCTACAAAGGTTGGAGGCTGTGGTATTCGCTATACAGTGTCAATTAATGGAGTAGATACTTTTTTATTCCGAGAAGATGACAAATGGTTTGTAGAAGCTAAATTTTTAAAATAAACCCAAAAGTATACAGTAATCTTGACAAAGGACGTCATTTTCCATATATTGACTAGCCCTTGTAAAAATCGTATCTTATAGATACAGGAGTGGTGGATAGGGATTGATTTACTATGTAAGGATGTTCAAATGAAGCAAATTTCGGTATTATTTTTTTTAAGTATTATAATTTTTTTAGGTAGTTGTGCTAATACTACCGCTGGTGGTGTAACGCCAGAAGTAGAACCGGCTCCTACGCCGGATGTTGGAACAACATTGCCAGAAGGTGAGCAAATAATCATATCTTTGGACGGTGTTACCAGTATTGCTCAAGAAGTGGGAACAGCTCGGGCGGGTTTTGCTCCTATTATGCTAGAGAAAAAATCTGATGCGAGTGATTTTATAGGCATTACAACGCTTTCCGATATAACAAATCCAGAAAATACGGCAACTATTGTAGATTTCGATGCAGTAGAGAAAAGTGCAACTAACAAAGTTGATACATTGCGAAACTCACTAGTAAGCGCTTTTAAAGATGTATTATACGGCGCTGGATTAGAGACTCTCACTCAAAGTAATGTTACAGTACACTTAGATGAAACCTATACTAGTGCAAAAGTTTTTATAGACGGATTAGTTCCACGTTCCGAGTTTAAGTTTAATGGACCTAACCCAATGATTGAAATTAACGTAGTTGGCGACTTTACCGGCTATATTGACTTAACCAATATCGTAGGAAAGAGGCTTGATGCAGTTGATGGCTTAGCAGGAATAGATGCAGTGGATTTAGTTTCGGATACTGCTCACGAAGTATCATTTACTGGCGCAGATATTTTTGATACAGAAAATCAATTAGAAGCTCTAAAAGCAATGATTGATCAATCTTTTATTCCTTTATTGAGTGATCTAAGTATAAAAACAAATTTTGATGATACAAGTCCTGCTGTAGTTCCCGGAGAAAATAAAGCATATATAACAATAAAGCTAAATCCACCAGAGGGTTTAAGTTTTGCACTTGAGGAAGCAAGTGGTATAAAAAGTTACGAACTAACCATTAATTTTACCAATGAGTATGGAGCCTTTGCTGGCGTATTGCCAATAAATCAATCAGATATACATGTTGCAAACCTAAAACCAGAGGTAGAAGATGCAATGGTAATAGGAAGTGCAGGTTGGGCAATAAGTGGTGGCTCGACTCCAGGCGGAACACGAAAGATAGCGGTTGGAGAGGAAAGCTCAGTTAGTGCACAAACAGTAATTGACGGAGTAGCTGCAAAATTAAGCAGTACTGATTCCAGTAGTATGTATGAGTATGCAGGAGTTGGCTCTTATACAAAAGATGAAGCAACAAATAGAGTAGTATTCCCTGTAACATTTGAGAAAAAAGCTGGGTATTTATTCTACACAGGAAAGCCAACACATAGTATTGATTTTGGATATGATTTTTCTGTAGGGGCACTCACCGTAAATGATGAAGAATTTGCAGACACACTAGAAGCTCTTTCTGATCCAGATAACA
>CAYJNB010000079.1:0-8845 GCA_964371205.1 uncultured Treponemataceae bacterium | reverse complement strand
GATGAAAAAAAGTTTTATAGCATTGGTGCTTATATGCCTTATTGGTTTGCTTCTTACAAGTTGTACTAATCGTATTGGCTACAGCACCGTTTTATGGTCTATCCCAGAAAAAGACATTTATTCTGGCGATATGATTGAAGTATATATTAAATCAAATATAAGCAAAGTATACATTGTAGAAGATCCAAATACTGGGGAGAACATAGAATTGCCCCTTTGGCAAATTACAGAACCTGATTCAAAGTCACAAACAAGAAAGGTTTCTGAGCGTTTAGAAGAATACAAGCACTCGTATGCACGTGTTGCACTCGATGGGCTTCCTATTCGTTTTGAACCGGTCAATACTGCACGTCAAGTATACCGCTTAAAAGAAAACGAAATTGTTAAACCTCTCTATGCTGTAGAAGGTGTACCAGTAATGTCCGGAGGAAAGCCAATGGATGGTACATGGTTACGAGTTTTGACCCAAGACGGAACATTTGGCTATTGCTTTTCTTATAACCTGCGTCTTTTTGATGAGCGCGAGGGACAAATCGAAGAAGTTGTTACGGAAGAGAAAGACACAACACTCGAGAATATTTTAGCAAATAGATGGTATCCAGAATCATTTTTATCTATGATAAACAGTGGCCAAATTAACCTTTCGTTAATGGATCCAAATAGCTATTTTAACATTGGTGTAGATACCGGAATTATAATATTAAAAAACACCTCTGTTTCTCGTAGTTATGAATACAAAGGAATTGAAAAAACAGGTTATAATAAATACGAACTAACTGAAACACCTGTTACTGTTCTTCCACGAAGAGATGACTTTATTACTGTTCAGTTTATTGACGATGCAGGATTGCTTCAATCGCATAATTTTGTAAAGATCGAAACACCAATTTCAGAGATTGTTAGCATTGAAACAGAAAGACGTAAAACAATTCTTCGCGAAATTGCTCTTTTCTCTCCAACATATAGTAGCTCAAATTACGGGAAACTCAGTATAAAAGAAGATGGAACTTTCTCCTGGTCAGGTTACGGACGTCTAGTACCATCACTTATTCAAGCAGGCTCTGGAAATTCAGGAAATGTAAAACTCGATAGATTTTTAAGCAGCGCATTAACAGCAACGTATGATGGAGTACTAACGTTTACCTTTGATGGAAAAACAAAGCCCTTGTACTTCTTCTACCGTTTAGAAGATAATGGCTTGCGTCTAGAAGATGCAAGTTTAGCGACCTTACGAGGTAACGAGTTTACAGAGCGAAATAATAACGCACTAATCCTTTTCTTTGGAAAGTAGTATGGCATTTGTACAATTTTCGCAAGTATCACTGCATTTTGGAGATCGAACTATACTAAACAATGTTTCTGTTAATCTTGCTGCTGGTACTCGAGCAGCTCTTACAGGAGCAAATGGTTCTGGCAAAACAACACTCATGAAGGTACTCTGCGGTACGATGCAAAGCGACTCAGGAACGCGTGCTGTGCAAAAAGAAACCGTAATATCGTATTTACCACAGTCGGGTCTTGTGCATAGTGGTACAACACTATTGGCAGAGGTAGATAAAGCATTTTTTGCCGGTTACGCATTACAAGCAGAGCTAGAAAAAATCGGAACTGAACTCGAAAATAGCAGTCTTTCAGAATCAAAAACAAACTTTTTACTCGAAAAGCATCATGACATTCAAATAAAACTCGAAGAATCCTTGTGGCATCGCCGTCAAGCCTTAGCCGAGCAAACGCTAACAGGACTTGGTTTTTCTGCAAAAGATTTTGAGAGACGTGTCGAAGAGTTTTCTGGTGGTTGGCAAATGCGCATTGCTCTAGCAAAAGTATTACTTGAGAGGCCCGATATATTGCTTCTAGATGAACCAACAAACTATCTCGACATAGAAGCCCGTAATTGGTTAGAAGCTTGGCTCAAAGAATACAAGGGTGGTTTTTTACTGGTAAGCCATGATCGGTATTTCCTAGATGTTTGCGTAAACGAAGTATATGAACTTTTTAATGGGGACCTAAAGAGGTATGTTGGCAATTATACACACTACGAAAAAATACGCCGAGTTGAGCTTGAAAGCCTCATTGCACGCTACGAAATTCAACAACAAGAAATACAAAAACTAGAAGATTATGTAAGAAGATTTCGCTCAAAGGCAACTAAAGCTGTATCTGCACAAGAAAAACTTAAAATACTCGAAAAAATGGAACGGATAGAAATTCCAGAAACGCTCAAAAAAATTCATTTTTCTTTTCCCCCTGCCCCTCATTCTGGAAAGCTTGTTCTTACTTTAGAAAATATTTCTAAAACCTATCCTGCTTCAAGCGAATTTTCTACAGAAAACAAAGTCTTGCAAGATCTTAACATTGTCCTCGAAAAAGGCGATAGACTCGTTGTAGCGGGAAAAAACGGTGCAGGTAAGTCAACACTTTTGCGTATCTTAAGCGGCGAAGATACTTCTTTTGAAGGAGCTATTAAAACAGGAAGTGGCGTACAGATTGGATACTTTTCGCAAGATAATGCAGAGACGCTTAACGGGAGCGAATCCATTCTAGAAACTTTAGAAAGTGTTGCTCCTTTAGAAATGATACCTAAACTACGCGATATGCTCGGTGCATTTTTGTTCCGAGGAGACGACGTTTATAAATCTGTGTCTGTTCTTTCTGGGGGAGAAAAAAGCCGCGTTGCGCTTTTACAACTCTTATTACGTCCAGTTAATCTACTTATTTTAGATGAACCTACTAACCACTTAGACTTACACTCAAAAGATGTCTTACTTGATGCACTTAAAAGCTTTGGAGGAACAGTTCTCTTTGTATCGCATGACAGGAACTTTATTGAAAGTCTTGCAACACGTGTAATTGAATTAAAAAGTGGAACATATCGCGAATTTCCTGGCAACTATGAGTACTACATGGAACGAATAGAAGCTGAACAAGCAAATGACTTAGATAGGGGAACTACAACAAAGGAAAAGTCGCAAGAAAGGTCATCTACAAATCCAACAAGTACCATAGATACAAATAATCAAACAGAGGCTGCTCTTAGTTGGGCAGAAGAGAAAAAAGCAAAGAATGAGCGCCGTAGACTAGAGCGAGAGGAAGAACGTTTACTTGCAGAAATTGAAAAAATAGAAGAAGAAAAAACTGCATTAGAAGAACAATTAGCTCTCCCCGAAGTATACACCGATGGTATAAAGAGTACATCAGTTCAAAAGCAAATAAGCGAAAAAGAAGCACTTATTACTACTCTCTCAGAACAATGGGAAGAAATAAGCTCCCAACTATAGCATTTACATTGCTACTTTTTATGCTTTACTCTTAGAATCTCAAGTCCTTGTTTTATTCTTTTTTTCTCTACATACATTTTTTCGTCAGCATTTTGAATCATATCTTCTAAGCATACTCCATCGGTATATGGAAACGATATACCATGGCTAGCACTTACCACATACGCTCTTTCTGCAGTATTATTTATATTTTCGTAATATTCTAGAATGCGTTGCCACACATTTTCTGGTGAGCTACCCTTACGATGCTTTAAGAGCAAAAGGAACTCATCTCCACCCATACGCATAGCCACATCTGTTAAGCGCAATGACGATGTAATTGCCTTGGCAACAGTAGAAATTAGTTCGTCGCCTGCTTTATGCCCAAGGGTATCATTAACTACTTTTAAGCCATTAACGTCAATAAAACATGCCGAAACAGTATATTCACTACTCAGTTCTTTTATTAATTGCCGTGCTTTTTGAATACCAGCTCTTCGATTATATAACATGGTTAAAGAATCATGATCAGAAATATACTTTATGTGGCGTTTATATGTATTATACTTTTGAACTATAAATGTAATTATTGCTGAAAGAATTATAAATAGTATTATTATTCCTTTATGCAATACAACCAAATTTAAAATAGTTGCACTGATATTTCGTGGATATATTTTGAATGCATAGGAAGAAGGAGGCAGATATGAGATGAGATAATATGATTCTGTATCTGCAATATCTAAAAAAGGAACATTATCCAGCATTAAAAGTTCTTCTCTCACATTAATTTTTTTATAAAAAAACAATCCATTTTCTGAGTCTACCACTCCCTCACTACTAGACTGTAAAGTTTGCCATTCAATTGGGAATTGCTCATTAAATGAGATCCCTTTTTTTTCTGGATACATAAAAGCCCATTCTGATTCAGGATTAGATTCATTTATAATCCAACCTCCATTACTATTAATCAGCATAGTTTTAGCATTATAATCTGAATCAGATACACAAAGCATTTCTAATAATTGGCTTGCATAACAATTTATCATTATCATTCCATCATACAGAGAATCAGGATGTGAGTATCTAAGGCCAAGCCGTACCGTAGGTACGATAGGCTGCTCAACCTCTCCATGTTCAACATTTAAATCTAAATACGATAGAAAAACAGTATCTTTTTTACTACTCATTGTTTCTGTAAAATAGTATCTACCCTTTTTATTTTGTAGTTCAGATAAAGGTGTTGCATACGAGTTTTCTTTTGAGTAGTCAACACGAATTACTTCATCCCCGTGGCTATTTATAAAACGGGCTTGATCATATAAACCAAACTTATCGATAAAAGATATCCAATGATTTGTTAGTTTCTCGTCGTTCATTTTCTCATTGTCAAAAAAACTAAAACTATCCGACATATAAAAAAGGCCAGAAATATACAAATTAAGCCTACTAACAAATGCATCGGTTTTTCGATCTAACTCAATAGACGTTTCACTTTCTAAAATTTCAATCTCTTGCCTGTTTTGAGTTTGAGTTACTCCAATAAATAAAGACAAAAAAATACATAAGCAAAGCAAGAAAGTAGTTGGATATATCCAGTTTTTATTTATTATGCGCATGAGTGTAATTGTACATAGCAAAAAAGTAGAAGTCAAGAAAAATGTATATTTTTAAGTATAATTTTAAGTGCAATAAACATTTACAGGCTTGCATGCTCACGATTTTTTGTTTATAGTTACACTATACTTACTAGTTATGGAGGATGTATGAAAGTTTTAGTAATTGGTGGAGCAGGATATATTGGAAGTCATGTTGTAAAAGAACTTATGAAGAATAAACATGAAGTTACCGTTTTTGATAATCTTTCAAGCGGACTTCTGTGTAATCTTTTTTCAGAGAATACTTTTATTGCAGGAAGTATCCTTAACCAAAACGAAATAGAAGCTGCCTTCTCACGTGGCTTTGATGCTTGCATTCACTTAGCCGCTTTTAAAGCAGCTGGAGAATCTATGATAGAGCCAGAAAAATATTCTGTAAATAATCTTACAGGAACAATCAATATATTAAATGCAGCAGTAAAAAATAAGTGCTTTAATATTGTTTTTTCATCATCAGCTGCTGTTTTTGGAGAACCGCAATACCTTCCTATAAATGAAGAACATCCTAAAAATCCTGAGAATTACTATGGGTTTACAAAGCTCGAAATTGAACGTGTTATGCAATGGTATGATCAGTTAAAAGGCTTAAAATTTGCTGCTTTACGTTATTTTAATGCTGCAGGTTATGATCCTGACGGCCAAATTACAGGACTTGAGCAAAACCCTGCAAATCTCTTACCAGTAATTATGGAAGTAGCTTGTGGAACAAGAAAAGAACTTTCTGTATTCGGCAATGACTATGATACACGTGATGGTACTTGTATTCGCGATTATGTACATGTTACTGACCTTGCAGTTGCTCATGTTAAAGCCCTTGATTATATTGCAAGCAAAAGAGAAAGCCTTACTGTAAATCTTGGAAGCGAAACAGGCATTACAGTTACAGAAATGCTTGAAGCAGCGCGCAAAATTACTAAAAAAGACATACCTACAAAGTATGTTGAACGTCGCGCAGGTGATCCAGCATGCCTATATGCAACTTCTGCCCTCGCCCGAGAAAAGCTTCAATGGCAACCGCAAAACTCCGATATTCAAACCCTTGTTGAATCAACGTGGAAGGCATACCTAGCAAACAACAAGGAATAAGATGGAAGCCTTAGACACACTCTTCTCAACAATTGAAGCAAACCGCTCTCTTATGATTGAGTTACAAACACTTCTAACTAGCATTCCTGCCATAGCTCCCGAAAGCGGAGGCCAAGGCGAGGCAGAAAAATGTGCTGCACTCGAAAAATGGCTTTTAAGCAATGGTTTTACCTGTTCGCAATTAGAACGATTTGACGCACCTGATACTCGAGTAAAAAGCGGATACCGACCAAATCTCGTTATTACACTGCCTGGCAAAACTGATACCACTCTTTGGATTATGGCACATTTAGATGTAGTACCTCCTGGAGATACATCGCTGTGGCATAGTAATCCCTATACTGTGCTTGAAAAAGACGGAAAACTATACGGCCGTGGAGTCGAAGATAACCAACAAGGATTGTGTTCTGCTGTAAGTACAGTCTTAGCATTTATGCAAAATAAGATTGTGCCACACTACACTATCAAACTTCTTTTTTGTGCAGATGAAGAAGTAGGCTCGGCATACGGCATTGAGTACTTATTAAATAATCACACATTATTTTCTACAAATGATCTAATACTTATCCCAGATGGCGGCGAGCCAGATGGATTAGCAATAGAAATAGCAGAAAAAAATCTATTATGGTTACGATTTTGTACACAAGGAAAGCAGGCTCATGCTTCTATGCCCGAACAAGGAGTTAACGCACATTTAGCAAATGCAGAATTAGCCTTACTTCTACATAAACTGGAAGAAGACTTAGAAATAAGAGATACTCTTTTTGAACCAAACCGCTCAACATTCCAACCTACAAAAAAAGAAATCCAAGAAATTAGCATAAACACAATCCCTGGAGAAGATGTTTTTTATATGGATTGTAGAATTTTGCCTAACTACTCGCTTAATCAAATTAGAAGCCATATCAAAGAAAGAGTTGCCCAAGTCGAGAGAAAGTACGGTGTGCATGTTGAGTGCACAGAAATACAAGCTGTTGAGTCCTCTGCAACACCGCAAGATGCTCAAATTGTACAAGCGTTATCAAAGGCAATAGAAACTGTAGAAGGAAAGAAACCTCGCTGCATTGGTATAGGAGGTGGAACAGTTGCCTCGTATTTAAGAAATACTGGACATAAGGCCTGTGTATGGAGTAAAATGGACGAAACGGCACATCAGCCGAATGAATACTGCATAATTGATAATCTTATAAGCGATGCAAAAGTATTTGCAGCAGTAGCAGTACAAAATTAAGATAACAAATTGTGCAAATAATTACTAAAATAGATGGAGTACACATGAAAAAAACAACATTGATTACCTCAATGCTACTGGCTTTTGTGCTAGTAACAAGTTGCGCTACAAAGGTTGAGCGAATCGACGCAGACACTGTAACAGATTTAAGTGGTTATTGGAACGATACAGATGTACGTATTGTAGCCGACACATTGGTAGAAGAATGTGTAAATGCTAATGCAATTACAAACTATATTAATCAAAATAATAAATTACCAGTTGTAATAGTTGGTACAATTCGAAATGATAGCGATGAGCACCTCGATACCTCTATTCTAGCAAAGAAATTTGAGGCAGCACTTATAAACAGTGGCAGAGTCGACTTTGTTGCAAGTGCTCAAGAACGTGAACAATTAAGAGATGAACGTAACGACCAACAAATTAACTCCAGTGATGCAACTGCCTCACGTCTTGGTAACGAAACAGGAGCTGATTTTATGCTTATCGGTGCAATAAAAACAATTGTAGATTCAAATACAAAAGACCAAACACGCACTTATTATGTTAATGCAGAATTAGTAGACATAGAAACAAACCGCAAACTTTGGATTGGCGAAAATTCTGAGATTAAAAAGTACATTACAAGAGCTTCTGCGAGACCGTAGGTGACCTTTAGAAAGGGCGGTACAATACTTTGTACCGCGTTTATTTTGCTCATATCTTCGTGTGTATCATATTCAATTAACGAAGATTTTATTGAAATTGAGCAAACAGCTGCATCTGGTAAGCACTCTTTAGCTTTAGATATCCTTGAACAACGTAGCGACGATTTATACAAAGATACAGATAAGGTCTTGTACGAACTTGATTCAGGTATGCTTGCCCATTACTCTAAAAACTACGAATCCTCAAATGCAAAGCTTTCTGAAGCAGAGCAACTAATCTATGATTATTATGCAAAAAGTATCACGCAAGCTGTCGGATCCGCAATTGTAAATGACACGCTCGTCGACTATGCTGGGGAAGATTATGAGGACATATACACAAACGTATTTATGGCACTTAATTATATCCAGCTGGAAAATATTGAGGGAGCATTTGTAGAAATACGCCGCTTTGATAATAAGCTTAAAGCCCTATCAGTTAAGTACAGAGACCAGCTTCTTGAAGCACAAAAAGCGGCTGAGCAAAACTATCCTCAAGAAGACTATAATATTGAATTTACAAACTCTGCCTTAGCACGATATATCAGTATGTTACTGTATCGCTCAGAAGGAAACCTTTCATCGGCAGAAGTTGACTTGCGGTTAATACAGCAAGCTTTTTCTCTTCAGCCAAACCTCTACCCTTTTGATGCACCAAGTAACTTAGAAGATGATATTTTTATCCCCCAAGGAAAGGTACGTCTCAATATACTTTCTTACACAGGAAAGGGGCCCATTAAAATAGCTGAAACGCTTAGAGTTCCATTATACGATTCGTATTTAAAAATTGAACTGCCTGTGTTAATAGAAAGATCATCTGAAATTGAATCAATATATGTTACCGTAAAAGACAGTTCAAACAGTACTATCCATACAGAAGCAATACAACTTCAAAAAATTGAAAGTATAGAAAAAATAGTATCTGAC
>CAYJNB010000078.1:0-9067 GCA_964371205.1 uncultured Treponemataceae bacterium | reverse complement strand
TCGCAGAGATAAACCAAAACTCAAGTTGAAAAAAAATACAGGGATGTATTTTTTTTATACAGCCACCGGAATTTTTGTTGTATTAGGATAGCTCTCGTAGTTTTCTAAAGAGAAATCCTCTAATGTAAAAGCATAAAAATCTTTTATATCTTGATTTATTTTAAAAATAGGAGCCGCAAAAGGTTTTCTTTCCATCATTTCTTTTGCAAGTGGAATATGTCTATCGTAAATATGAGCATCTGCAATAACGTGCATAAGCTCGCCAACTTTTAAACCACTAACTTGAGCAAACATATGAACAAGCACAGCATACTGTACTACATTCCAGTTATTGGCAACGAGCATGTCTTGCGAACGTTGATTTAGGATAGCATTCAAAGTTCCATCAGTTACATTAAATGTAAGAGAGTAAGCACAGGGGTACAACTGCATTTCGGATAAGTCTTGATGCACATAAATGTTTGTCATTATTCTACGTGAGTACGGATTATTTTTTAAATCAAATAACACTCGATCAACTTGATCAAATTCACCTTCGGGGTATTGGTGCTTTACCCCAAGTTGGTATCCATACGCTTTACCGATTGTACCGTTACTATCTGCCCATGCATCCCAAATACGGCTTTTGAGCTCCTGTACCCTGTTAGATTTTTTTTGCCAAATCCATAAAATTTCATCCACTGCTGATTTAAAAGCAGTTTTTCTAAGAGTAAAAATGGGGAACTCTTTTGATAAATCATAGCGGTTTACTATGCCAAATTTTTTTATCGTATGAGCAGGACTTCCGTCTTCCCACTTTGGGCGCACATTTTGATCTGTATCCAAAAATCCGTTTTCTATTATTTCTTTACAGTTTTCTAAAAATATTGTATCAGCTACACTCATGTTTTCCTCATTAATCTTTTTAATTGTATTAAAAATCCAGTTTATCTCTACAGTCTCAAACGAACCTTTTTACCGAGACCTGCAAAGTTTTTTAGCACAATAGACTCTCCTTCGTCTGTAGCTAAAAAGCCTTCAAACACACCGTACACAATATGTACTTCTGTGCGAATAACAAAGGCACTTAATCTTCTGCAATTGTCCGAAACAGGCTTAAACGAAAGATCAATCATGCTTTCTGTATCTTGAATAATCCAGTGTCCCATTAAACCATCGGGGCGTGTAATGCGCACTGGAGGAAGAGGAATAACCTTTCCGTCAAGAAAAAGGACATTATCATTGTATGAATCTGAATCAATTGCTGTGATTGACGAGGAAGAAATTCTAAAACTTACTTGTTTATCATCGATTAGCCCAATACCAATTATGGTATCTGACTTTGTTCTTAGAGGATAATACGCTTGTTTAATAGAAAAATATCCCAAACCAGTAGACTTATCTTGCCCAGCAAAGTTTAGCAACCCCGTAAACGGAGCTGTTAGTTGATACATAGCAGAACAACGTCTACTTATTGGAGCTGGACTTACCGAAGAGATTTGAGCGAATTTATTTGAATTTAAATCTAAAGTAAAATAGGCAAGTAATGAAGTCTGCGGTTTTTTCTCCTTCATAATTAATCCAACCGTAAACCTGTTCTTTGGTCGATCCCAAGTTATCCGAATATCTCGCGTTGCAGAAAGAGTAAAGCATTTTGCTTTTTCAAGGTTTTCTGGAACAAAACCGCGGCGCAATCCTACAAATTTTCTGTACACATTTTTTTTACCGCTTTGCATATTCCATAAAGATAACTCGGCAGAACCAAATAATTCTGTATCAGAAATATCAATTAAGCCAAGATAGTCTTCAAAAATAAAGGCAAATGAAAGAGAGGAGCGTATTCTAAATTTTGTAAAAAAACTAGGAAAAGGAAGATTTCCAAAAGGGTGCCGTAAACCCTGAATAGCTATTTTTTTAAAAGGCGCATTAAAAGTCCCAAAAACAGGCTTCCCGTTTTGAACAATATGTTCAGGAGGCGTGCGCATTTTTCTTGTATACAAATAAAACCTCTGTCCGCAAATTTGCGTAAATAGTAGTATATCCCGATTGTATATTTTGTACAATACACATGTGTAAAATGTTTATTCTGCACTAGCAGAAGCAATAGTTTTTTTTGACATTTACATTTATAGGGCGTATAATTCTAGTATAAAGAGGAGGCTTTTATGGCAGTAACATTGTATTCCCTTGGAGCAGCTCAAGAAGTAACTGGTTCAAAGCACATGCTTGAGATTGATGGTAGGAGTTTTATGATTGACTGCGGCGCTTTTCAAGGAACTCGAGCTGTTGCGGACAAAAAAAATCGTGAGTTTGATTTTGCTGCAGAAAAACTTGAGGCACTTATACTTACACATGCTCACTACGACCATTGCGGACTCTTACCCGTTTTAACAAAAAACGGCTTTAAAGGCAATGTTTATGCAACTCCTGCAACGAGAGATCTTGCAAATCTCATTATGATGGACAGTGCCCATATACAAGCGCGAGATGCAGAGTTTTGGAGAAAGCAAGCTGCTAAGAAAAAGCAAAAATTTACATGGAGGCCTTTGTTTACCGAAGAAGATGTTGTTTCTGCTGCAAATCAGTTTGTAACTCTCTCATATGAGCGCGAAATGTACATTGCCCCTGATTTGCAATTACAGTTTTTTGATGCAGGCCATATTTTAGGCTCAGCATTTGCGCTATTAACTATAAAAAAACAAGAAAAAGATGATATTCGTATTTTATACTCAGGAGATTTAGGACGCAAAGATAAGGCTATAATTAAGGATCCTGAAACAACAGCGGTGCCAGCACCAGATTACATAGTCCTCGAAAGCACTTATGGAAATCGCAGACACCCAGATGCTCACATAGCCTTAGATGAGCTCGAAAAAGTTGTGCGTCGAGCAGTAAACACAAAAGGTAAAATTATTGTACCTGCTTTTGCCATTGAACGCACACAAGAAATTATTTATTACCTACACCTGCTCGTAGATAAAAAACGTATTCCAAAAATTCCGATCTATGTTGACTCTCCAATGGCAACAAGCGCAACCAGTATTTTCCAAATTCATCCTGAATGCTACGATGACGAAACACGTATCCAGTTTCTTAATCATCACAAAAATCCTTTTGGATTTAATGAGCTTTCGTTTATAACAAGTGTTGCAGAATCAAAGGCTCTTAATGATAAACCAGGTCCAATGGTAATAATTAGTGCAGATGGTATGTGTGAATTTGGGCGTGTTGTACATCACCTTGCTAACAATATTGACAAATCAGAAAACACCGTGCTTATTGTTGGCTATATGGCAGATAGAACACTTGGGCGTCGGATAAAAGATGGCGCAAAAGAAGTTAAAATTATGGGAGACTGGCACAATGTAAGAGCAGAAGTTCACTCAATAGACTCCTTTAGTGCGCATGCTGACTATAAAGAAACGCTCGATTGGCTTAAAGAAATCGATACTTCTCGCCTTAAAAAAATATTTATGGTACACGGAGAACCAGATGCACAGGCGTCGCTACAGAAATACCTCAGCGAAAACGGCTTTCCAAATATTCAAATAGTAAAATATGGTGAAACGTATGATATTGATTAGATAAAAAAAGATGATTTGCTTTTACAGCAAATCATCTTTTAATTATACATTAATAATTCGAAAGACCTTTTAACCTTCGTCTTTTAACGCTTCTTTATCGTTTACCATAAGAATTGGTTGACCACAAGCATCAATGGTGTCTCTCCATAATGAGCTTTCTGGATTTACCTTGTTGCGCTTTGCTGTTACTAGTTTTGTTGGCAAGTGTACAAACTTATCGTGCACTAAACCAATTACCATTTTTGTACGCCCACTCATAGCAGCGTGAACAGCATTGTTACCTAAGCGCTCACAATAGATTGAGTCAATTGCAGTTGCTCGTGCAGAACGAATTTGATAACTTGGGTCCATATACTTTAAGTTAATATGTATTTTTTTCTTTTTAAAATACTCAGATATTCTATCTTTTAAATATATTCCAATATCGCTCAATTTTGTGTTACCAGATGCATCTGTTTCGTTTGTTGCGGTAAGCAGCTCCTGCCCCGCCCCTTCAGCAAGTATAACAACAGCATGATGTCTTCTCTCAAGTCGTTTTTCAAGTTCTTTAAGAAAGCCGTGTTCGCCTTCTAAGTCAAAAGGAATTTCTGGAATCAAACAGAAGTTTGCTTCATGGCTTGCAAGAGTTGTTGCTGTTGCAATAAACCCTGATTCGCGTCCCATAAGTTTTACAAGACCAATTCCATTTATATGAGATTGAGCTTCCATGTGAGCAGCTGAAACAGACTCTACCGCTTTTTCTACTGCTGTATCAAAACCAAAAGATTTTTGAATAAAAATAAGGTCATTGTCAACTGTTTTTGGAATACCAACAACAGAAACTTTTGCACCGCGTGCTTCAATTTCTTCGGCTACTTCGAGCGCACCACGTTGTGTTCCGTCTCCACCAACAACAAAGAGCATGTTAATATTTAAACGCTCCACACTGTCTACTATATCAGTTACACGATCTCCACCACCGCGGCTAGTTCCAAGCAAAGAACCACCCATTTTATGAATATCATCTACTCGTTCTGGGTTAAGTTCCATAGTATCGTACTCTGAATCAGCAAAGAATCCTTTAAACCCATAACGAATACCGGTTATGCGTCGAACACCATAGCGATACCACAAGCAACGTACCACTGCGCGTATTACATCATTTAACCCTGGACAAAGTCCACCGCAAGTACAAATAGCAGCATGTACGTGTTTTGGGTTAAAATACAGCATTTGTCGTGGACCTGCTTTCTCAATTAGATTATTATTATAAGCATCTGCTTCTGTTTCTAGTACATTTTCATATACATCAACATTATAACGCAGAAATTCATCATCTTTAACATAATTTGCAATAAAATCTCCATGCACACTTGAAAGCTGAATGGGAGAGGGAACTTTACATTCACCAAGTGAATCTATAGAAAAATCAAATCGTCCTTTCATACATACCCCTTTGTTATCGAATATATAAATAGGATATACTTATTTATTGAATTATGCAAGCTATGCAAGCATAAAGCTGTACAAAAAATAAGCTTTCGTGTATAATTAAAGAGATGGCACAAAAAAATAAGACTCAAGGCTTTATTGCCGCTTTATTATTGATACTACTAATAGGACTCTTATTCGCAATAAATTGGGATAAAATTTCTTCTAACATAAAAGAAACAAATTTTTTAGAAATAGTTTTTTCAAAAGATAAAGGCACTACTTCACAACAACTGGAAAAACCTACTCCTATAACAGAGCCATCTACAGAAACCGTGGCACCTCAAGAAAAAAATACTATTGTAGAGCTAGAACCAATAGAAGAACAAACTCAAGCTGAAGACATAACCACTGTTTCACCTGCAAAAACTGAACCAGAAAAACCAGTCCAAGAAATAAAAAAAGAACCCGAAATAACACAAGTAAAAGAAGAAAAACCTGTAGCAGTAAAAAAGCAACAAGCTTCTCTTTTCTTTATCCAAATTGATGCTAATGGGGCTATAGTTCGAAAAGAATCAACACGTTCTCTCGCCGCAAGTAATTCTCCATTAACAAACGCATTACAAGCTCTTTTACAAGGCACTACACAAGATGAAGAAAAAGCAGGTCTGCGCTCTCTTATACCCGAGAAATCAAAACTCCTTTCTGTAACGGTCCAAAACGGAACAGCAGTTCTTAACTTTAGCGAAGAATTTGAGTTTAATAGTTTTGGCTCAGATGGATACAGAGGACAGCTCATGCAAGTAGTGTATACAGCTACTGCTTTTTCAACAGTAGAAAACGTACAAATACTTATAGAAGGAACTCATAAACAATTTCTAGGCAGCGAAGGCATCTGGATAGGTGCTCCACTGAATAGAAATAATTTTATTTGGTAACCCTAATTTATATATTGAATTGAATTAATAATTCTATCAAAATAGACTTTGTTCGCTTGGTATGCTGATTCGTATACTGTAAACGACAACAAGTAGTAATCTTCATTTTTTTCAGAGGATTGTAGTAAAATTTGTATTTGACGCGAGAGCATGTTTTCTTCTCGTGTAAACACCAGTGCATTTACAGCTAGTTTTTGCTCTGTCTGGTCAATATGCTTTTTAGGAAGCAGCAGCGCACTCCCCTTTCCACTCAACAAAAACTGTCTCTTAAAATAATCTTGAACAGTGTAAGCATTGTTAGCAAAATCAGTTGTTGGAATAACCATTTTTGTAATCGATAGAAGAGCATCGTCGTTTAATGTCCAAAAATTTTCGAGCTTTCGCTCCCAAGATTCATCCAGCGTAATTGAAATAGTATCAAAAATTACTTTTTGTGAATTACCTTGTTTAAGTGCATTATTTTGCACCATGCTATTTTCTTCTAACAGTGAATCTGTTACTTTAAAATCAAAAAATGAATTATCGTTACTATCTGCTAGCCGTCCAATACTTTGCACTTCCAAAAGAGCCTTTCCACTCTTATCTTTAATTGCCGAAAGATTAAAGATAGGCACGTATGCATCATACGTAACTGTCATTTGACCGCCAAACTGCTGAAAATCATCTGAAACAACAAGTGTATTTGACGAAATATTACCATTTTGTTTTTTTCTACGGGCAGAAAATTCATACAATAATTCATGCAAGTAATTAACTGATTCGATATCCGCTTGTACCGTTTGTGTAATTATTTTTTCGCCACTAATTTCAACTACATCTTTGTTTGGGTTGAGCGTTACTAATAACTCAACTTCTTCGCTACCAACTTTGGGATTAACCGCATAGTAGCGCATACCATAGGTATTTTCGTCATAGAATACAAAGCCTACATATGTTTTTGTATGAAAGGTGTAATCTCTATAATATACATAATCGCCGGACATGGTTGGCATAAAATCTTCTATACCTGTTGAAGCAAAGCCAAAAGAAACCCCTACCAAACAAACAATCAAGAATAGTATTTTTTTAGTAAAATTTTGAGTCATAGAATCCTTTGTAGTTATGCGTCTAAATTAGCTAAAGCGTTTTTTACAATATCTGCAACAAACAGCGCTGCTTCATCTTTAGCAACAAGGCTTGCATCCGCTTGATTACGCTGTTTTACCTCTACGTTTGGAAGATTCTTATCTCCCACAACAATACGCACAGGAATTCCTAATAAGTCAGAGTCTTTAAATTTAACACCAGGCCGCTCTGCGCGGTCGTCTAAAAGAACTTCGACTCCAGCTTTATGCAAATTTTCGTACAGAGTGTCTGCAACTTCTTTCATCTGCCCATCATATTTAATAGGAATAATCATTACTTGATACGGAGCTATACTCATTGGCCAAATAATACCGTCTTCATCATGATTCCCTTCGATAATAGACGCAAGAGTTCTATCTACACCTATACCGTAGCAACCCATTGTTGGAGTTTGCTGCTTACCATTTTCATCGAGATAAAGAACATTCATTGAGTTTGTATATTTTGTGCCTAACTTAAAAATATGCCCCAGCTCATTTCCTTTTTTTGTATAAAAAGCATCTGCGCAGTTTGGACATATATCGCCAGCCTTTACCGTACGAACATCTGTTTGCAAGAAAGCTGCAAAGTCACGCGTTGGTTCAACATGCACCAAATGCACATCTCTTGCTAAGCCGCCTGTTACAGCGTCATGCATATTCAACACACTTTCGTCGATTATAATCGGAACCGCTTTTAGTCCTACAGGACCTGCAAAACCAACAGGAGCTCCCGTTACTCGTTCAACATCAACATCGTCTGCAAGTCCTACTTCACTTGCCTTTAAGGCAGCTGCAAGCTTAACTTCGTTTACATCTAAATCACCACGTATACAAACAGCAAAGAATGTTCCTTTTTCTGTTTTTGCAGATTCAAACTCTTTAGGTAAGATAAGCTCGCTATTTTCTGCACGATAAATGAGTGTTTTAATAAATGATTGTGCAGAGGTTTTTAAAAATGTAGATAAATCTTCTATAGTTTTTACATTAGGAGTATCGATTAAAGTAGGTGTTTCTTCTGTAGCAACTTGTGGTTTCCCATCTGCATTTAGAGGAATTTCTGTTGCACAAGCAGCTTTTTCGTCATTTGCAGCATATCCACACTTTGCGCATAAAATCAGTGTGTTATCGCCGATAGTACTTTCTACCATAAACTCTTCTGAGCCGTTTCCGCCCATTGCACCTGAGTCTGCACTTACCGGTATAACGGTTAAGCCACAGCGTTTAAAAACTCTACGATATGCTTGTGCAAATTTTTCGTAGGTTTCGTCTAAGCTCTCTTGTGTTGAATGGAAAGAGTACGCATCTTTCATGGTAAATTCACGCCCACGCATAACACCATAGCGAGGACGAATTTCGTCTCTATATTTTGTATTTATTTGATAGGCAATAATAGGCAACTGTTTATAGGAAGAAAGTTCTTCTCGAACAAGAGAGGTAAACACTTCTTCTGCTGTTGGACTTGCAACTAATTCTTGATCTACGCGGTTTTTCATACGAAGCATACCTGCACCCATGGTATCCCATCGGCCGGACTCTCTCCATAATTCGCCAGGAACAATAACCGACGGCTTAAATTCTAAAGAACCAATCGCATTCATTTCTTCGCGAATAATATTTTCTACTTTGCGTAACGAACGTAAACCTAAAGGAAGATAGGCAAAAAGACCATTCCCTAATTTACGCATAATACTTGCACGCAACATAAGTTGATGACTTGCAATAACCGCTTCGGCGGGGACTTCCCGCAACGTTGCTAAAAAAACCTGTGAAACTTTCATGGTAAGCATTGTAGAATGAACGGACAAAAAAAACAATACTCATACTACAAAAATTATCTTTGAAGCATAGACAAAAGCAACGTTTTCTCCTTTTTTTCCTTGACATATATACTTCTTTTCGGTTAAATTTAGTTTAGTATGGAGTTGTTTACTCCGTCCATCTTATAAGAAAAGAGAATCCTATGTCAGATGAATTAGATCCTGAAGTTGCCGCGCTTTTAGCAGATGTTCAAGTATCAGAACGCCCTTCTTTGGGTGATTCAAATTTCGAC
>CAYJNB010000077.1:4594-9131 GCA_964371205.1 uncultured Treponemataceae bacterium | reverse complement strand
GTTGAAATTTGCTCTGCTTGTCACCCGTTCTTTACCGGTAAGCAAAAATTAGTTGACACAGCAGGTCGTATTGAACGATTTAACAAGCGTTTCAATATTAAAAAGTAAGCAACGAGGGCACCTCAAAACTTTAGTTTTGAGACAGTTCCTTATGATTACAGACAGCTATCACTCAGGTGGTAGCTGTTTTTTTTAGTACGACTAAAAAAATCGCAGCAGTCAGTGTTAATAAAGAGTTTTTGTATTAGTGTTTTGTCCACGTTTTTCGATTTTCCAACAACGATGTGGCTTTTTGTCTTTAAAGTCTTCGGGAATAGTGAGTGTAGTAATGTCTCGTATTTGAGCTTGTAAGTTAACAAGTGTGCTGTCGAATTTTAGACCTTTTGAGTTTGTAGAAAAGTACAGTACTCCCTCCGGATTAAGTAAGTCGAAACAGGCGTTTACAATCTTTGCCCAATCTTGGTTAATGTCTAATACGTTGGTTGCACGCTTTGAGTTAGAAAAAGTTGGAGGGTCTAGAATAATTATGTCCCATCGATTTTGTGTATTCGCCTTTTCTGTACATTTGTTGATAAGAAACTGTATAACATCTGAATGTATGTAGCGATAATTCGATTTATCGAATGGTTTTCCATTTGCATAGATGTTTGACACATTTTGTAGGAGATGTTCTTCTGCCCATTTTAAGTAGGTCTTAGATAAATCTACCGAGGTTACTGAACGTGCCCCTCCACAGGCGGCATACACCGAAAAGGATCCAGTATAACAAAATAAATTAAGTACGCTTTTTCCACAACATTCATTTTTTATTATATTACGCAAAGGACGATGGTCAAAAAAGAGACCTGTATCGAGATAGTCGGATAAGTTTGCAGTAAATTGCATGCCACACTCTTGAATAGGTATAGTTGCATTAGTTTTAGCTGTTTTTTCGTATTGAGAAAGCCCTCGTTGTTTTTTTCGTGTCTTTGTAAATATATGTTCAGGAGGAATTTGTAGCGTTGTTGAAGTTGCATTAATTATTGCTAAAAACCACTCATCTTCTTCTTTTTCATCTTTTTCGTATGGGCGCTCATATAATGCAATGTAAGCAAATAAGTTCGATTCTAAATGTGCGCTTGACTCACTTTGATATATATCCAAAACGACTGGAATTTCTGGAATGTCATTATCATATAACCTAAAACAGGTAATCTGATTTCTTTTAGCCCATTTTTTTAAGTGTTTATATTTTTTCTGTAACCGATTAGAAAAATCTATGCATTGTCGTGCAGTTTTTTCGCTCACTCTTTTACCTTTTCTGCCGCAGATAGCCGTTTTACACAAAGCATTGCAAAACCAGAAATAAGAGCCTCTTGTTGAACTACTACATGAGAGGGAACTTTTAGTTTATAATTTGTAAAATTCCAAATAGCTGTAATGCCTGCAGCAACTAATGTATCTGCAATATCTTGAGCATGAGGAGAAGGTACAGTTAGAATTGCAATTGTTGCGTCTAAGTTTTTTACAGATTCTGGAAGTACTTCCATTGATAAAACAGGAACTCCGTGAATATCTGTGCCAATTTTATTTGTATCAGTATCAAAGGCAGCTACAAAATGTAGCCCATGGTATTGAAATTCTTGGTAGCCACTGAGTGCAGTACCTAAATTTCCTGATCCTACAATAATTGCATTTTTAGCAGAATCCCAACCTAAAAAATGTTCAATTGCAGATATAAGAATTGCAACGGGGTATCCTTTCTTAGGTTTCCCTACAATACCCGTGATTGCTAAATCTTTGCGAACTTGTATAGGTTCAAGTTCTAATTCTGTTGCAATATACGTTCCCGAAATATAGTCAAACTTTTCTTTTTGTGCTTGTTTTATAATGTGCAGATAAAGTGGGAGTCTACGAATTGAGGGAGCTGCAAGTATCTTTGAGGTAGGCATATCTTTCTCCGAAATAAAATATGATGAATCTTAACACAGAATCGGGATATTTGCAAGATTTTTTCTCTAGAAAGGGTGTTTATTGGATGTTCTCTTTAATAAGTATTTGAGGTTCAATATAATGATATTTCTCAGTAATAGGTTCGTCTTTTACAAGATAATTAAATAAAACCATTATAGATTTGTAGCCTTGTTCTTCAGGAAGCTGACTTATAGTAGCAGCGATGGAGTTGTCGAGTAAGCCTTCTTTTACTGTGTCAAATAAATCATAACCTATAACTTTTAGCGGTTTTTTTGTGGAGAATTCTTTTATAGCTTGGTAACCACCCTTTACTGCTCCATTTGTATACAAGACAATATCTGTATCAGCATTTTGTTGCAGTGTAGATAAGGTAGCTTTATAATTATCTATTTCATCATTGTTTAACTCGCAGATAGTTTTTACGTTTAAATGAGAATAGTGGCACTGGATTGTTTTTGTAAAGCTATCAACTCTTATTTTATGTTCAGGGGCTGAAAGCTGTGGCGCAAATAGACAAATATTTCCCTTGCTTGAGTGAAATAAATGTATAAGCCCAGCGGAAAGCTCTCCCATGCGAGCATAATTACAACCAACATATGAAGTAAAAGGTGCATTCTCGCAGGTTCGTGTTAAAAAAATAACATGAATGCCTTTTTTTTGAATCTCTGTTATTTTTTTTCTGATTTCCGGGTGATTTACCGGTGCTATAACGAGGGCTTTAATATTTTTTGTTAGTATCGTCTCTATTGCGGTAAGTTGCTCTTGTAAATCGAATGTTGTTGATTTTATTATCGAGACGGTAATGCCAAAGTCTATTATTTCATTTTGCGCTTTTATCATTCCTTGTTCAATATAATCAAAATAATCATTTTGTTGAATAACTACACCGATTTTGATTTTTTTATTACGAACTGCAAGTGATTTTGCTACTGCATTGGGTTTATATCCTAGACTTTCTGCTATTGAACGTATTCTTATGTAATGCACGTGCAACGGTACCAATAGATACACCGGAGAGGTGAGCAATTGTTTTTAGTGTTACAGACATCAATAATTTCCTTTGTGTAGATTTGCGATAACGTTAACACATCATACTATCTTGAACTGTTATTTTATGTCAAGATATCAAAAATGGCAATTCTCTTATAATTAAATTTTAACTAAGAATTTAGATGTATGTATGATTTAATTCTTGACATAAATTAAAAGACCTTTTATTATATTAATGCGTTAACGTTAACGCATTAATATAGATGATATATCTTTGGGAGAATTACAATGAAAAAAATCTATCTTAATCTTAAACGATTTGATATTTCGAAAAAAAATGGTGGGGTTAATTCAATTGCTCCAATGGCAGAGTGGGGAAAATACATTGTAGAGAATACAAAAGATGCATTAAAGAACTATTCAAAGGATGCAGACTTTACTATGTTTTTTCCAGAGTCGCACCTGTTAAATGCAGCTGGAGCAAATGATGGTACAATCAATGTGGGTTGTCAAAGTGTGTACGAAAATGATACTGCCGTTGGTGGTAACTTTGGCGCTTTTACTACGCTTAGAACAGCAAACTCAATGGTAGAAGCCGGTTGTAACTCAGTTATTATTGGTCACTGCGAAGAACGAAATTATTACAAGAATATTCTCTCTACCGCAGGGGTAACAGATTTAACTATCTTAAATACCTTCTTGAATGGTAAGGTTAAAGCTGCTCAAAAAGCTGGTTTAAACGTATTGTACTGTATTGGAGAAACATCTGAAGAACAGGCAGATTTTGAAAATGTATTAAAAACACAAATCGAAATGGGCTTAAAAGATACAGATTTATCAACAGTTACTATTGCGTATGAACCTGTATGGGCAATTGGGCCTGGTAAAACGCCTCCAGATGCCGACTACATAACAAAAATTGCACGTTTTGTAAAATCTGTTAACGCAGGTTTTAAAGTAGTGTATGGTGGTGGTCTAAAAGTCGAAAATGCAAAAATGCTCGCTTCAATTGCAGAAATTGATGGTGGTTTAATTGCTCTTACCAGATTTACTGGCGAAATTGGTTTTTACCCAGATGAGTATATTGAAATAATTAAAACATACTTAGATAAATAATGGAGAATGCATAATGAAAAAAGTAGCACTAGAATATGGACATGGAACAGTAGATGTAAATCTTCCAGATAACGCAGATATTTTTATTCCAGGTGAAACAGTAAAAGATCCACCTTGTATACCAGAAGATAAAATTATTGAAGAAACTCTAAAATCTCTTCGTAATCCAATAGGAATGGATCCTTAAACTAAATTAGCAAAAAAAGGCTCAAAAGTTACGATTATTTTCCCAGACAGAGTTAAGGGAGGAGAGCAAGCAACTACTCATAGAAACACTTAAAACAAACTAATTTTACAAGAACTCTATTCTGTTGGTGTAGAAAAGAAAGATATTCTCTTTATTTGTTCTAACGGATTACATAGCAAAAATACCGAAAAAGAAATTCACGGTATTTTAGGCGATGAGCTCTACAATGAATTTGCTCCAAGCGGTCAAATTATTAATCATGATAGTGAAGATTACCATAATCTTGTAGAC
>CAYJNB010000077.1:0-4584 GCA_964371205.1 uncultured Treponemataceae bacterium | reverse complement strand
GTTATTATGAATAAGTATGTGTACGACAGCGATGTTGCAATCCTTATTGGTCATGCGCAAGGTAATCCATATGGTGGTTATTCAGGTGGGTACAAACATTGCTCGACCGGTATTACTCACTGGAGATCTATTGCTTCTCACCACGTTCCAAAAGTTATGCATGGAGCAGACTTTACCCCAGTAAATAGTGACTCAAAAATGCGTAACAAGTTTGACGAAATTGGTATGCATATGGAAAAATGCATGGGCAAAAAATTCTTCTGCTGTGATGCAGTTCTCGACACCTCTTCTCGTCAAATTGCAATTTTTAGTGGTTACGCCAAAGAAATGCAACGGGCATCATGGGAAATTGCAGATAAGCGCACGTATGTGCCATATGCAGAAAAAAAATACGATGTAATGATTTTTGGTATGCCTCAATTTTTCCATTATGGTGAAGGGATGGGAACAAACCCAATTATGTTTATGCAAGCAATTTCTGCCCAAGTTATTCGACACAAGCGAGTAATGAGCGATAATTGTGTTATTATTTGTACTTCTCTTTGTAATGGTTTTTTCCACGATGAGCTTTGGCCTTATCTACGTGAACTCTACGAAATGTTCCAAAAAGACGAGATGAATACACTGCCAGATATGAATCGCTATGGTGAATACTTTGCCACCAACGAAGAATTTATTCGAAAGTATCGCTACTGCAATGCTTTCCATCCATTCCATGGATTTTCTATGATGTCTTGTGGTCACATTGCAGAAAAGAATACCTCTGCAATTTATCTTTGTGGTGCTAAAGAGCCAGGTATTGCTCGCGGAATGGGTCTTAAAACACGCGCAACAGTGGAAGAAGCCCTTGAGCATGCAAAGGAACATATTGTTGGCGAAAATCCAAATATTCTTGTATTGCCACGTACATTTAAAATGGGTGCAGTGCATCTAATGATGAAAGATGAGTCGTATGATTCGCCAAGATAGGTAAAAGAAGATTATAGGATTTTTAGCGAATAAACGAATTTTAAAGAGATAAAGTACTTGAATACAAAGGTTTTTAAGTTTAAAATCACTTTGTAACCGAGTTCATTTGAATGTACAAAACAAGGTTCTGAGTTTTTTAAGAAAATCCAAAGAGAGGTTAAATAATGAGTAAGAATTTGGCAAAAATTGCTCAAGACATGAGAAAACTTTCTATAGAGGGCGTGTTCAGTGCTAAAAGTGGGCACCCCGGTGGATCATTATCGATTTGCGATATTTTAACGATCCTTTATTTTGAAGAAATGAATGTTTCTCCAGAAACTGCAAAGAATCCAGACAGAGATAGATTTGTTTTATCTAAAGGACATGCAGCACCTGCATATTATGCTGCCCTTGCATTAAAAGGCTATTTCCCTACCGAAGATATGAAAACACTTCGCAAAATTGATAGTTACTTACAAGGTCATCCTTGTAGAAACAAGGTTCCAGGTGTAGATATGTCTAGTGGCTCCTTGGGGCAAGGTCTCTCTGCAGCAAACGGAATGGCTATGATGGCTAAGTACGATAATAAAGATTATCGGGTATATGCAATTGCAGGCGATGGAGAGATTCAAGAAGGGCAAATTTGGGAAGCCGCTATGAGTGCAGCTCATTATAAATTGGATAATCTCGTATTATTTGTAGATATTAATGGGCTTCAAATTGATGGTACTACTGATGAAGTTATGAAGGTTGGAGATGTGGGCAAAAAATTCGAAGCTTTCGACTGGAATGTTCTTAGAATCGATGGACACAATTTTGATGAAATTAGAAAGGCACTCAATGACGCAAAAGCTTGTAAGGGTAAACCAACTGTTGTAATTGCTAAGACAATAAAAGGTAAGGGGGTTTCGTTCATGGAAAATCAAGTTGGATTCCATGGAGCAGCTCCTTCAGACGAACAATACAAAATTGCAATGGAAGAATTAAGCAAGGAGGTAGCTGAATAATGGGTCTTTCAACTAGAGAAGCATATGGTAAAGCCTTAGCAGAACACGGAAAAAAAATGGATTTTGTTGTATTAGATGCTGACCTTGCAAAAGCAACACAAACCGTACTATTTAAGAAAGCATTCCCCGAACGTTTTTTCAATATGGGTATTTCTGAAGGGGATATGATGACTACTGCTGCAGGTATGTCTACTTGTGGTAAAAAAGTTTTTGCAAGTACCTTTGCCGTTTTTGCAGCAGGTAGAGCATACGAGCAAGTTCGTAACTCAATTGCTTATCCAAATCTTCCGGTAGTAATTGCAGCTACTCACGGTGGGGCTCTAATCGGAGAAGATGGGGCGTCTCACCAAGCTATTGAAGATATTGCGCTTATGCGAGCAACACCAAACATGACTGTAATCGTGCCTTGCGACGAACATAGCGTTTTTCAGGCAGTTGAATTTGCTGCGAATGCAAAGACTCCCGTGTATTTACGTTTTGGTCGCTTCCCTTGTGATGATGTATACAAGGCTGGAGACAAGATTACAATTGGTAAGGGTAGTGTATTAAAAGACGGAACAGATGTAACAATAATTGCAATTGGAGATCTTGTTCCTGAAGCAGTTAAAGCCGCAGAATTACTAGCAAAAGAAGGTGTAAATGCTGCTGTAATCGACATGCACACAGTAAAACCAATTGACCGCGAACTAATTGAAAAATATGCTGAAAAAACTGGTAAAATTATTACTGCAGAGGATCACAATATTATTGGTGGTCTCGGTTCAGCTGTTACTGAGATTGTTGCAGAAAAAGCAAATGCTAAAGTAAAGAGACTTGGATTAAACGATACATTCGGAAAGTCAGGAACAAAACCTGCTCTTCAAGAATACTTTGGATTAAATGCAGCGAACATTGTAAAAATGTATAACGAAATGTAGTGTAATTGTAAAACATGTATAGTAGGCTTGCCTTTTATCTAAAAGGTGAGTATACTATACAAATAGAAAGCACATGCTTTCCCAGTGAACGGGGGTGCACCGGTTTCGACGGGTGTGATTCGTGGTCATTGGCCGCAGGTGAGGACGTCTTTCCTCTGAACAGACAAAATTTATAATTGCCAATAATGACAATTACAACGATTACGCACTAGCTGCATAATCGCGGGGCTCAAGTTGTGCCGCTCTGAACGACTTGAAGCCCTGACGCTAATCAGGGCTTGCTTTACGAATCGTCTGGTTTTCGTAAGGGACTCTTACCAGAATACGGAGGCGATGCTTGCAATGCTGCTACCGGCTCCCGACAACCACCTCGCATTGCTAAACCTGTAGACGCTCTTGGTCCGCTCATTCGGACGGGGGTTCAATTCCCCCCATCTCCAGCAGAATCCTTAAGGTTGGTAGCAACTTTAAGGATTCTTTTTTGGATTCTGCACGAGTTTTACTACGTAAAACATCGCAATATACTGGTATCAAGTAACCGCGAAAGCGGTTTTTTGTTTTTGTGGTGGAATTGAACCGAAAAGATTTGCCTTTAAATGAGTTTCCGTATTGTTTACAATAGTTTAGCTATAGCTGCTTCAACCTCTGACATGTCGTCAACTGGCTCAAAGCGTTCTAATACTTCACCGTCTTTGCTTACGAGAAACTTTGTAAAGTTCCATTTAATATTTTCATTATTTTTAAAATCTGCATCATCTTTTGCTACTCGCTCAGATAGTCTTGAAGATTTTTCATGATTTGGATTAAATCCAGAGAATCCTTTTTTACTTTTTAGGTAAGTATAAAGTGGATGCTCCTGAGGACCATTTACATCGATTTTTGCACAGAGAGTGTAGGGAAGTAAATATTTATTCACACAAAAATCTTGTATTTCCTCGTCTGTTCCTGGCGCTTGCTCACCAAACTGATTGCATGGAAAGTCTAGGATTACCAAGCCTTTTTCTGCATATTTTTCGTGTAAGTTTTTTAAATCAGTGTACTGTGGTGTAAACCCACAGGCTGTTGCTGAATTAACAATAAGTAAAACGTTACCCTTGTATTGTTCTAACGTTTCAGTCTTTCCATCGTTCTTAAGGATTGTAAAATCATAGATGTTCATAAGTACTCCTTTATAGTTTCTATATTCTAGCCCTGAAAACCCTATTTGTCAAATAGTTTAAAATGATGTATACTGCAAAAATGATTAAAGTTGCATTTGTATGTTTAGGGAATATTTGCCGCTCAACTATGGCTGAGTTTTTGTTTAGGAAAATGATAGAAAATAAGGGAATCTCGAATCAATTTGAAGTTGCGTCTATGGGTACCCATGCAATGACTGGAAGTTGTGTATACCATGGAACGGCCCGAGTTCTTGATAGATTAGATATAGATTACTCAAAAAAAAGGTCAACTCAGTTAATAAAATCCGACGGTGAATATTTTGATTACCTAATTGGAATGGATAAACGCAATATTCAAGATATGCGTCGAATACTAAGCCCTGATAATGAGCATAAAATTCATTTGCTTATGTCTTATACCGGAATTAAGAGGGATATTGCTGATCCGTATTACACAGGAGATTTTGAACTAACATACAAGGATGTAGTGCAAGGATTAGAGGCTTTTTTATTGCATCTTGGCTTATAATTTTTTATATAAAGTAAGTATAG
>CAYJNB010000076.1:1316-9223 GCA_964371205.1 uncultured Treponemataceae bacterium | reverse complement strand
GGTGTATTATGTATGGTTTTGGGAGATAGTCCATCTCTTTATTTTTACCAGAGAGAATTGCTACATACAAATAAATTGATGGAATAAAAATAAATGCTAAGTAATATCCATACCACAATATTGTTTCTAAAATTGGTCTATCAACAATCAATGCTTTTAGGCATCCCATAGTAATCAACATAATCTGAAGAGAGCATACTGTTACAATGGCTGTTCTTATTTTCTTATGTGTAAGCCGGCGATTTAACGAGATAATATAGAATACCATTAGTATTACAAAACATAAAAAGAAAATGCTTCTTTCTTTGTTGTCCGAAAACCCATATCTTTCGTGCTCAAAAGCGTCTCGCCGCATTATGGGCCCAACGAGAGCACCAAGTCTATTAAATTCTGTAAAATTCGATACAAAATAAGCGTGTTCATAGTCTCCATTGTAAGGATAAGGAAACTGAGACTCATTATTAACTGTTCGTAATCCATTTTCGACTAATAACGAATCAAATGAATAGCTTAATAAGGATGTTTTAGTGTTGGTAAAAATTCCACTTACAAAACTAATTGTTCCGTCTTTTGGAATTACTATCTCTATATTTCTCCCTTGTTTTATTAGTTCAACCGCTTCTGTGTCGTACAAAATTGAGATGGGCTTACTAGTATTGTTACAAAAAAAGCGCCCCGACTTATTAAGTTTATTAAAATCTTTTGCAATAGCATGTATGTCGTAGCTACCATATATGGCCATTGCCATGCTAAGAACTATATGTTGAGCCTGTGGTAAAGTCCATAATGTATAGGCACTCTCTTCTCCAAAATTACAATTTAGAGGAAGGTTTGATTGGAGTAAATCCTTAAAACTAGTAATAGGCACATCTGTTTGATCTCTATCAATTGCAATAACAATAGTCTTTATATAATGAGGGTAAAATCTATACTCATCAGAAGCTTCTAATAAGGCAGAAATCTGTACTTCTAGTGCTTCTATGCTCTTACCTTCAGAAAAGTACTGCAGAGCAGAGGTGTGTTGAGCTTGAACAAGTTCAATTTTAGGATAGAATTGTTTTATAGCATTTGCATATGCTGATTCAGTATTATCTAGAAGAAGAGAGTCAAGTTCATCTGAAAAAGAGTTTTGCAATGAACAGAAGAGAAATAAAAAAATACTACATATTAATCGTATTTTTTGCACAAGGAACACCCCTAGTATAATGCTTTAGCAAGTATATTGTGTTCTTTGTGTAAAGTTCATGTGCCAAATGGCACATTTTAAAGACAAATTTAAAAATTAATTTTTAAAAGAGATTTAAACAATCAATTTTATTTTTGCTGAGTCGCTCTATTTTTCTTGCTTATGCGAGAGCTTTTTCCATTTTGCAAGAAACAACGGAAGCACCCATTTGTAAGGCTTTTTCGTTAAGGGCAAGTAAGTTCTTTTTTCCTTCTCCAAAAACCTTAACAAATGCTTTTTTAACTGATTCAAGAGAAACAATTTTTGTTATTGATACATAGGCGCCAAGCATAACCATGTTTGCAGCTTTAGCATTGCCTAAGTCAGCTGCAATTGTATTTGCATCTACATAGTATGCATCAACATCGTTTCTATGTGTCTTCTCGTCTATTAAAGAGCTATTGATTATAAGATTTCCTGTTTTTTCTACTGAGTTTTCAAACTTATGTAGTGAAGGTTTGTTTAGGATAAGTGCACATGATGCTGTATCTGCAATAACTGGAGATCCGATTCGTTTATCAGAGACTATTACTTCGCAGTTTGCAGTTCCCCCACGCATTTCTGGACCATAGGAGGGTAGCCATGTTACTTCTTTACCTTCGAGCATACCTGCATACGCTAAAATTTTCCCAATTAACATAATGCCTTGTCCACCAAAGCCTGCCATAATTACTTTTTCTGTCATACGTTATCCTCGTAGTCTTTAAATTTTTTAAGCGGAAAATAGGGAATCATAGCGGTTTTAACCCACTCAAGTGAATCTACCGGAGTTTTTCCCCAGTTTGTCGGGCATGTAGAGAGTACTTCTACCATAGAAAAGCCTTTTCCTTGCAACTGACACTCAAATGCATGCTTTATTGCCTTTTTTGCTTTACGTGTATTTGCAGGGCTATCCACAGAAACACGTTCTACATATGCTGCCCCCTGAATTGTAGCAATCATTTCGCTCATTCTCATAGGGTTTCCAGAAATAGCTGCTGTACGCCCATTTTGAGTAGTTGTAGTTTTTTGCCCAATTAAGGTAGTTGGAGCCATTTGACCACCAGTCATACCGTAGATGGCATTATTTACAAATATTGTTGTAAAATTTTCGCCGCGATTTGCAGCATGAATTATTTCTGCTGTTCCGATGGAAGCAAGATCTCCGTCTCCTTGATAAGTAAATACGGTTGCTTCTGGAAGTGCTCGTCTAATGCCTGTAGCAAGTGCTGGTGCTCTACCATGTGCAGCCTCTTGCATATCAAAATTAAAATAATCATAACAGAGAATGGAGCACCCAACTGGTGCAACACCTATTGTATCTCCAACTACATCTAACTCTACGAGTACTTCGGCTATCAATTTATGAATAGTTCCATGAGTACAGCCGGGGCAGTAGTGCATTGTTGTATCGGTTAAACCTTTTGATTTTGTATACGTCATAGAGCGCTACCTTTTGCTATTTTTTGAATATCTGCAGTTATACTTGCAGGATTTGGAATCATACCACCTGATCTACCGTTAAAATGAATAGGAAACGCTCCCTCTACGGCTATTTTTACATCGTCAATCATTTGACCCATACTCATTTCTATTGTAAGTATTCCCTTAGCCTTTGGATTGATTTTTTCAAAAGCTTTGTAAGGGAAGGGCCACAATGTTTTTGGTCGAATAAGGCCAACTTTTAACCCTTGTTCTCGGCACTCGTCTATGGAAGATTTTACAATACGCGCTGTTGTACCATAAGCAACACATACAACATCAGCATCTTCTACTCCGTCAAGTTCAACAAGAACTTCTTCTTTTTCTATTTGACGGTATTTTTGTTCAAGTCTGTTGTTATGTTCTTCTAATTCAGTCGGTTTTAAGAAGAGTGATTTTATTATATTTGATTTTCTCTTATTTTTTGTTCCGGTTGTAGCCCAGTCTTTTTGAGGAAGCTGTATTGATTCTGGTTCTCCTAATTCAACTGCTTCCATCATTTGTCCAATCATTCCATCTGCTAAAACCATTACTGGGGTGCGATATAAGTCTGCTTTGTTAAAAGCTTTCATTACAAAGTCTACAGTTTCTTGTACTGTGGAAGGGGCGTATACGAGTACTCGATAGTCGCCATTGCCACCACCACGTGTCGCCTGAAAGTAATCTGCTTGACTTGGTTGAATACCACCTAAGCCAGGACCTCCTCTCATTACACTTACGATTACACAGGGAAGTTCTGCGCCACAACAAGAAGATATTCCCTCTTGTTTTAGAGCAATCCCAGGACTAGACGAAGATGTCATAACTCTCTGCCCCGTTCCTGCTGCACCATAAACCATGTTTATTGCAGCGATTTCACTTTCGGCCTGTACAAACGAACCTCCAACCTTTGGTAGCTCTACAGACATGTATTCTGGGATTTCATTTTGAGGCGTAATTGGATAGCCAAAGAAAAATCGGCAACCTGCTTTAATAGCTGCTGCACCAATGGCCTCATTTCCTTTCATTAATACTTTTGCCATTGTTATACACTCTCCTCGCAAATAGTTATTACAGAGTCTGGGCACATAAGGGCGCAGTTTGTGCAACCTATACACTTGTCTTCCGTTATAACGCTACAAGGAAAATATCCTTTTGCATTTGCATTATGTTCGTTTAATTCTAATATTTTTACTGGGCAAACGCTCACACAGATTGAGCATCCCTTACATTCAGTTTCATTTATTTTTATGCTATGTTTCCCCATTGTTCCTCCAAACAATCCCGTTTATGTCATCCAGTCAGTCCTCATGTATAAGTCTAGAGGAAAAAGAGCCTCTTTTTTTTCTCTTATAACTAGTTGGCGTGGTGCGCATTCATACACAATCGGTAAACCAGTCTTTGAAGCAACTTGTTGTACAAGAAGAGTTCCTCTTTCTATATCTTCCAAGCTTGTTTCTTTTAATAGATGGGTATTGTTTACCAATCCTGTAATTCGCAATCCTGACTCAGCTTCAATAGTATACATAAAATGCATGACATTTTCTAGTGTTTTTGTCTCGATGCGATTTGCATTAATAATTAGAAACATATCATAGGTAAAAGGTTGCAAGTTTTTTTGATATTGTTGTAAAATTTTTGCTCCAACAGCATTTCCTCCCACATCAAGAACTAATTGAGAGGCAGTATTGTGTATATGAGCGTATAATGCAGCTTTTAAGGAGGGTAGGTCGGCTGCTCCACCGGTAACTGTTGATTCAATAATATGCACATTTTTTGTTTGTAATATTTCTTTAATCTCAGAGGAGCGAAAATAAAGATTAACTATATCTAGGTCTGCAAGATATAGTGGCATCTTAGTACTAGACGCTTTCTGTATTGCATAGTTTGTTGCAAATTCGGTTTTACCGCTGCCGTAGTGACCAACAACTATAACTATGCGTTTATCTGTGTTGTGAATATATTCTTTTTTTTTCATTTGTTGATTTGATTTTTATAGTATCTACTAAAAAGAAAGGGTGAAAAACAAGCTGTCTTTCACCCTCTAAGTTGCTTAATACATTAAGCTTTCTTTTTTTGAGCTGCCGTAATAAGTTCAGCCACAGCAAGAATAACAAGCACTGCACCAATAGTTGCGAGTACGTAATTTCCAGACATTATGTTGCTGTAAATAAGAATAGAAAGAGCTGTTAATGTTACAATAAACATAAAGATTAATGGAATAATAACTTCCCATGCTGTTCTGTTCATTGATTTTTTTAACCATGCTGCGATTGCCAATAAAGCAAGACCAGCAAGCAATTGGTTTGCACTACCAAATACAGGCCAGATTTTAGCATACCCATAAGCTGTAAATAGGTAAGATACAGCAACTGTTGTAATAGTTGCTACATATGGATTACAGAAAATAGTTTTTACTACTGTACCATCTTTTTTTGTTATTTCGCCAAGTTCTTCGAGAAGATAGCGGCCAATACGAGTAGCACTGTCAAGTGAGGTTAATGCAAAAGATGCATAGGTTAGGGTAACAAAGATTTTTCCTGCCTCTAATGGAATGCCAAAAGAATTCATAAACGTTGCAACACCGTTTGCAAAGCGAACAGCTGGACTTCCTTCTCCGTTGCCTGCAACAGCTATTACAGAAATAAGAGCGATAATAGCAACAACACCTTCGATTAACATACCACCGTAGCCAACAAGCTTAGCATCTTTTTCGTTATTTAATTGTTTTGAACTTGTTCCAGAACTAATTAATGAGTGGAACCCAGAAATAGCACCACAGGCAACAGTTACGAATAGGATTGGGAATAAGTAGCTTCCTTTAACTTCGAATCCTGCAAAAGGAGTTGCTGTTACTGCTGGAGCAGAAACTAAAATACCTATTAAACCACCTGCAATCATTGCAAATAGTAAGAATGAAGAAAGATAGTCGCGTGGTTGAAGTAGTAACCAAACTGGTAATAAAGAAGCTGCAATGATGTATATAGTTAAAATTATTTGCCACCCAGATTTAGAAATTTGTAAGAATGGAACGTTTGAACTAAAGATAATTATACCAAGTAGGAGAACAACACCAAGAACGGTACTTACAATTAGATTAGAATTTCTGCGATAAAAAATACCAAAAAGAACAGCTACAAGAATAAATAGCATACTAGCTGTACCAGAAGAAGCTGCAGTCATTGACTGAGGATCACCTGCGCTAACAAAACCAAATGTACCTGCTACTATGTCTAAGAAGGCTGCTACAACCAAACAAATAGTTAAAAAAGCATATGCTGCAAAAATTACCTTTGCTTTTTGGCCAATGTTTACACGAATAATTTCGCTAACAGTTTTTCCCTCATGGCGTAACGAAGCTACTAAAGAACCGTAGTCGTGTACTCCTCCAAAAAAGATACTACCAACAAGTATCCACAAATAAACAGGTAACCATCCAAACATTACTGCAATGATTGGACCGGTAATAGGTCCTGCCCCTGCAATTGACGAAAAGTGATGTCCTAAAACAACCTTTGCATCTGTAGGAACATAGTCCTTGTCATTTTTAAGAGCATTAGCTGGGGTTTTCCTTGCTGGGTCAATTCCCCATTTTTTTGCAAGATAAGAACCATAGGTTACATATGCTACAAAAAATAACACAACTCCCACGATTAGTAAGACTATTGCATTCATTAGTCATCCTCCTAGTTTTTTTCTATATTCTTATCAAACGAAATAAGAGATTTTAGATTCTTATTTTTGTTTGAAAAATATACTGTATTATCGGCAAGCGAAACTATTGCTATAGATGTTTCTGACCACCCATGAAAACACCACTTGTATTCTTTACGGTAAAAAAACTTTTTTATTTTTTTTTCTATTTCTTTTGGAATTGAATCGGTACAGACTAAAATACCGTTTATCACTGTTTTTTTATGAAATTTATTAGGATTTGCAAGAAGTGGGGTTAGCTTAACAAGGGTGGAACAAAAATCTTCTACGAGATCTACAGTACAACCTGTTACCGTGCGAAAAAGTAGATGTTCAAAAACAGAATATTTCTCATACACACTTGCCTTAGTTAAAAATGATTTTGTAAAATCATTTTGATGGAAAGCATATAAATTAAAGGGTTCTTCATACTTTTGAGTGTTTGTCTCTAAATCAAAATAACGTGTTAGTTGCTCTGCTATACTCGCGTAATACGCTTGTGATTTATCGACAGCGACAGAATCTATCATAGATGGCTATCATAGCATGTTATAATAGTCTTGTCAATTTTGTTTAGTAGCACTGTAGTAAATATAGTATCACTACAGTAAATATAGTATCACTACAGAATTTATACTTTTTTGTACTGTATAATTTATAGAATAAATCTATCAACTTGGCCTTGAACAGATTTAATGCCTTCTTCTGTTCTATTGCCGAGTGTAACAACCTCGTTAACTACGTTCATAATATTTGCTGTGCTCTCTGTCATATTTGCCATTGAGGATTGAATCTCTGCTGTAATACGAACAAGATCGGTTGTCATGTCAGAAATATTTTTGCTACCGGTTGTCATGTGAACAGAGCCATCTCGTACACGATGATTTAGTTCTCTAATTTGAGTAAAAGATTCGCCCACCTGCGCATTTCCAACTGATTGCTCGTCCATTGCAGTTTGTATTTGTGACTGTAATGATACTACTATCTCGATTGCATTTTTAACAGAATCAAAGGCTTCTTCTGTTTGTTTAGATGTCTGTACAACTGTTCCAATTGACTGTACTAAATCTTTTAGTGTAGCAGAAATTGCCTTTGATTGAGAGGCTGAACTTTCTGCAAGTTTTCGAATTTCGTCTGCAACAACGGCAAATCCTTTACCTGCCTCTCCTGCATGAGATGCTTCAATGGCAGCATTCATTGCAAGAAGGTTTGTTTGAGCGGCAATTTGGTCAATAATTTGGTTTGCTTCGGACATACCCTGCGATTTTTCAGAAATGCCAAGGATTTGCGTTTGCATAGAATTTACTAATGTATAACCTGTTTCAGAAACTGCGGTTAAATGATCAAATTGTGAGAGACTCTTATTTATTGTGCTATTTACCGAAGAAATATTAGAAATCATTTCTTCTACTGCACTAGAACTATTGTTGAGGCTCTGTGTTTGTTGCTCAATACTAGCGTTTAACTCAAGAATCTCTTTAGAAATAGAATTGATAGTTTCTGATACATCACTTACCTTTCCATTTTGATCTGTTATCTGGCTTTGTAC
>CAYJNB010000076.1:0-1238 GCA_964371205.1 uncultured Treponemataceae bacterium | reverse complement strand
TGTCTTATCCATACTGCCTGAAAGTCCTTTTCCGGTATCTGCAAGCCCTTCTACAGAGATTTTAACAGTAGAAATAATTTTATGCAGGGTACCAACGAACTCATTAAAGTTTTGTGCTACGGCTCCAATTTCGTCATTTGTTGTAACATCAATAGAAGCGGTTAAGTCTCCCTCTCCATCTGCAATGCCATGTAATACATTGGCAACTTCTTTAAGGGGGCGTGCGGCCATAACAATCCAACAAATAAACACGATGGAAATAAGTACTGCAATTGCTGTTGCAACTATTGTTAAGAACTGAAAGTTTGATGCAATCCCCTGTGCTTGTGCAGATAAAACGCTGTTTTTTTCTTCTTGGTAGTCAATAAATGCATTTATAGATGCTAGCCAGCGAACAAATACAGGAGCAGCCTCTTTTGTAAGCATTTCGTGTGCTTTGCTAATATTTCCATCTCTTCTATCAGCTATAATTTGAGTGATAAGAGGAGTAGCTTCGATATCAATATCTTGTATTACAGAGAATAAGTCTGTATCTTTTACATCAGCCATAGTTGCATCACTTGCAATTAAGGTAATTAATTTTTCCTCAGAATCGTCGTAAAAAGCCTCTAATTCATCAATAAGTGTAATTTGTGCTTCGTAATCTACTTCGTTTTCGAGCAAAACAACATCGCGGATTGCAATTGATCTGTCATGAACACTACCTCGAAAATTGATTGCATAGCGCTGTTTTACGGCATTTATTTCATTTATTTCTGTTAATGCTTTGTTTATCCCATTTACTCGCGATATACCAACAAAAGTAAGTGCAACTAATAATGCCAGAACAACAAAAAAGCCAAGAATAATTTTTGAGCGCAACGAAAGATTAAGCATGATATCTCCAATGTAGTGTTATACGTACTACTTTAGGATAGTCTATTAATTAAAATATTACAAGTATTTTTATGCTGCTGAGACTGTTTCGTTTAGAGTTTCGTATTAAATATTATGCAGTAACTAGACTTCTGCTTGGCTATCAATGGTAAATTGTGAAACAGAATTGTTTAATACAGTAACGCTTTGCTTTCCTATTTCTACACCGTTTACAACAGTATTTGCAGAAACGCCAATACTTTCAATATCTGATGTAATCTTTTTAATAAGCGAAACTATTTGCTTTGTGGATTCTTCATCTGAAGATCGAGCTTCATTTGTTACTGCTAAAATGTCTTTTGAGTTTTTGCGAATTTCGTGTG
>CAYJNB010000075.1:0-9307 GCA_964371205.1 uncultured Treponemataceae bacterium | reverse complement strand
CTTTTACTTCAAAGTGAGTTTCTGGAACACCTGCAGAAATTTTGTAAACGATTGGCTTTCCGCCACCATCTTGACCACCACCAGCAAAAACTCCTGCGGCTACAAGAACCATAATAAGTACAACTAAAGTTTTTTTCATCTTTTCCTCCGAAAAATATAGTGTAATCTTAGCGTACACCCAAAAACTTTAGTTGTCAACAATTATTTTGCTAGTAGACTTTTTAGATTAGAAAATGAAGTGATTTTATAGGGTAATATCTTTACCGCTTGTTATGACATTAATTGATGTTAGGCCACCAGAGAGCTGCCCAAGAGATTTTAGCCCATGACCTGTCGCTATTGCTACTATCGAACACTGCGGTGATATTAGATTACTTTCAACTAACTTTTTTACCGCTCCAACACTACATGCTGCGGTAGGTTCAACAAATAACCCTTCTTGTTTACATATATCTTGCCAAGCTGTTAGTATTTCCTCTTCTGTAAGTGTAAGCGCAAGCCCTTGAGATTCTTTTATTAAGCGTACTGTGTACTCTCCATCCTTCTCATAGCCAATCAACTGATCGGATATACCACCTGCAACTGTTTTTTTGTAGTCTGTTGCAGCTTCAAAAGTTCCGTCATTTCGAATAAAGGACTTGTAAATAGGAGAGCAGTTTTCTGCCTGCACTCCTATCATTTTTGGGAGTTTTTGTATAAAGCCAAGGCTCTTTAGTTCGCAATAACCGCGCCATATCCCGCATAATAGGGGGCCCGCACCAATAGGAACAACAATATAATCGGGAACATCTTTTATTTGCTCGTATAATTCATACGCTACAGTTTTATCGCCTTCAACAGTATACGGATTAATGTAGGTAGAAGTAAGGTTTGCATACCCATATCGTTTACATGCATCTTGCATAGCAGAAAAACTATTGCTATACGCACCTTCTACATAAAAGACCCTTGCTCCATATGCAAGTAACTGTGCAACTTTCTCTTGAGGTGTATCACACGGTACGCATATTAAACTATTCATTTTTGCTTTTGCAGCATATGCAGCCACAGAAGCAGAAGCATTTCCAGACGAAGCAACTGCAACTGTATGCATTCCTAATTCTTTCGCTACGGAAATAGCAACACTTGTAGGTCTATCCTTAAACGATCCAGTAGGATTAGTAAACTCGGCCTTAATATACAAGTCCTTAATTCCTATATCTCGATACAAGTTTGATGTAACTACCGTGGATGTTAACCCTTCTCCTAGGGATATAATGTTTTTTACATCCTGTAAAGGCAAAAAATTCTTATATCGCCAAATGCCGGGAAGATTAGGCTCTAAAAATGCTTCAAAATTTTGCTCTTTATCATTCTCGATCTTATAATCTACAGATAGGATTCCATGACAAGAATCGCATTCATATTTATCAGCAAGAGGATAGGAGTTACCACATGTAATGCATTTTAATCCAATAACAGTCATTTTATGAACAATGTATATTTATTCTCGATTACGAGCTGTAACATCCCATTTTTCTACTAACTTTCCACCTTTTACTATTTTAGCATAGGGGTACAAAGCACTAGTTGGGCAAATATGCGCAGGAACAACATGAACTATTGTTCCTGGTTCAGGAACATTTTCTTCTGCACTCATCTTAAAAACCCAGTGCTCTTCACTCTGAAACTGAGGTTCAGCATCAGGATACTCAACTATAACACCTCTAATACCTTGTGGGTCTGCAGCTATTGCTTTGTTACCTACATCAAGCGTAAAAAAACCTTTTTTAGGGTTACTAATTACTCTACCTAAAATAGCAGCAGCAGGAACCATGTCTAATTCTTCGAACCAAGTAAAATAATTATAATCGTTTACAAATACTGTACCCGGTGAGTAATAGAATGTTTTATCTAGCTCTGCATAACACGGAAAACTAGGAGTGCCTCCTGCAATAATTATATCAACAGAAATTCCTTTAGCCTTAAGCTGCTCAACATCAGCAATAATATTATTATAATTATGCCTAATAGCTTCGAGTCTCTCAGGAAAATCATGATCGTGAACATGGCCATCGTAGCAATGCAATCCTCTAAAATCTAGATTTTCTAATTGTGCTACTTGTGCGCATAAATTAACAGCAGCATCTCCAGCTTCGATACCCGTCCTATTCATTCCTAAATTTACATCAATCAATACAGGAATTGTTATTCCTGCTTGTTTAGCACTCACACTGAGCAATTTTAAGCTATTGTAATCATCGCCTAGCGCCCAAAATTGAACTGCAGGGTATTTTGACTGGAGTTCTACATATCGATCAATATTTGGTCCAACAAGGGGGTATGCCAAAAGAATATCTTTTCCACCTGCGTTTGCAACCATTTCTGCTTCTGTTATTGTGGCACATTTAAAACGGGTTATTCCATATTTTACTTGTAGCTCAACCATGTTATACATTTTATGTGTTTTTACATGCGGCCACAAACGATCTACACCCCCAGCGATAGCAATTACTTTTTTTATATTCTCTTCTGCAGTGTCATAATAATACACCAGCGATGGAGAACTTACATTCTCCTCATCTGAAAACGCATAGTTCTTTAAATCAAGTTGTTTCATTCTAATCTCCCTAAACTATTTTCTAAAAATCTTTACAAAGCAGACTACTTATACTCGTATTACTGTATCATAGCAGACTTTGCAAACGTATAATAAAAATCAATTGCTGGTTGTAGTTGATTAATCTCAACATATTCATCAACTACATGCGCTTGATTAATACTCCCTGGCCCCATAATAAAGGCCGGAACTCCGTTTTTTGTAAAAATACACTGCTCACATGTTGCGCTAAACGCCGTTACAATTGGTTCCCTTCCTAATGCTTTTCTATATGCATCTTGAGCGCGAACTATAACTTCGGATTCTTTTTTTACTTCTCCTGCTTCAAGGCAAATATAGTTTTCTATACTAAAATTAAAATCTGGATCTTCTTTTTTTATTTTTTTAAGCAATGTAGTAATCTCTTCTGCTACAGAAGCCTTTGTATCGAGAGGAGACATCCGTCTATCAACGGTTATAACACATTGTTGAGGAATAATATTATCCTTTTCGCCACCTGCAATATTTGTTATTGCACACGTAGGAGGAGATAATACTTCGTGCGTAATAAGAGACAATTTTCTGTTATATGCACTAATTTCATCAATCACTCGAGCCGCTTTTTCAATAGCATTAATTCCAAGAGAAGGCATACTCGAATGGCAAGACTTACCTAAAATTGTTATATAAAAGCGTGCTGTTCCCTTATGTGCAATGTTTATCTCTAGGTTAGTTGGTTCACCTATAACAACATAATCAGCATCTTTCCAAGCAAATTGAGAGCTTAAGGTGCCAAGATTGTGGATTTCCTCATCGGCTACAAAATTAAGCACTAAGGTCCCATTTCCGGGAATACCCTCAGTTGCAATTTTTTCTGCAGCTAATATCATACAAGCCACGCCTGCTTTCATATCTGCACTTCCACGACCGTACAGTCTATTATCCTTAACTGTAGGCACAAAGGGGTCTGTAGACCATTCTCCGGAGTTACAAGGAACCACATCTAAATGACCATTCAATACTACTTTCTTTCCAACTCCTGAACCGATTTTTAAGGTTGCAACAACACTTGCACGATTTTCTCCGCACAATGGGGTTTCAACCTCAAAACCAAAATCCTTGAGCTCAGAGGCTATCTGTTCTGCAAGAAAAAGTTCGTTACCTGGAGGATTTACCGTATTAACTGATACCAAAGAACTTAAGAGCTCTACTGGTGTTTTAATCATTTTTTGACTCATTCCTTAACTCCAGAAGTATAGATCTTAGTTACCAAACATTAGTGATGGCAACCATAATGTAACCCAAGGTACAAATGCTGTAAGTAATACTATAACCGCCCCTCCGATAAAGAAAGGAAATAAGTCTCCTACACATTCTTCAAGTTTTACTTTTGCTATATTACAAGAAATAAACAATGTTGTGCCAACAGGAGGAGTAAATAATCCTAATGCAAGCGATACTAGCATAACTATAGAAAACTGTATTGGATCAACGCCCATTTGTTCTGCGATTGGCATAAAAATTGGAATAAAGATAAACAAATTTGGTACATTATCCATAACCATTCCAGCAATAAAAAGAACCAATAGCATTGCACATAATAAAGCCCAAGAAGGCAATCCAATTGACAATAGTGAGCTAGCTATCATATCAGGAATACCTTCGCTAACTAAAACCCACTGGAATATGGAAGCACTACAAACAACCATCATAACAGAAGTTGTTCCAGTCGCCGTTTCTTTTAGAGCTTTCCAGATTGATTTTACTGGCAGTGTTTTATATATGAGAGTACCTACGAGAAGAGCGTATACAGCAGATAGAGATGCCGACTGTGTAGGAGTTGCAATTCCTGTAACAATTGATCCAATTAAAATGATAGGCAAAAGCAATGCCCATCCTGTTTCAATAGTTGCATGAATTACCTCTTTAAAAGACGCCATCTTCTCTCGAGGGTAATTTCTTTTCTTTGACATTAAAACTGTAATTACCAAATATGTTAAACCAATGAGTATTCCAGGTATTGCACCAGCCATAAACATTTTTGCAACTGATAAACCTGTCATCCATGAAATAATGATCATTGTACTACTTGGAGGAATAATTATTCCAACTACAGAACTAGTAGCATTTATAGCAACCGAAAACTTATCATCGTAACCTTTTTCTTTCATTTCGGGAATTAAAATCCCACCAACTGAAGCAGCGTCTGCAACAGATGAACCTGAAACGCCAGCCATAATCATACTAGTTACAACTGATACACAAGCTAGCCCGCCAGGTAAGCTGCGTACAAGCACATTAGCAAAATTTATAATGCGTCGAGCAATTCCTGCCTCAACCATTAAATTTCCTGCTAGAATAAAAAAGGGAACAGCCAAGAACGAAAACGACTGCGTATTAGAAAAAAATCGCTGTGTTGCAATCATAATTGGAATATCAGCGATAAGGATATAAATTACACCCGTAAGCCCCATAGAATATGCAATAGGAACTCCAAATGCAATCAATACAAAAAAGAGAGCAAAAATCACATAAATCAAAATGTCCATTATTTTTCGTCTCCTTTTTTTAGTATATACCTAATCATTTGCAGTGCAGTGACTACAGAGATTAAGAAAAACATAACTATCATCGATGAGTATATCACCGACTTACTAACACCCAAAAGGGGCATTATTTGTGTTGTAACTTGTTGATTAATAAAAATACTCGACACAAACATAATGCTACAAAATATTAATGTAACTGCATAAATAAAGAGATGAATTGCCTTTCCTTTAAATTTATCTTTAATAAATGTTAAGGCTATGTTTTCTCCCTTAATAGCAATAATAACACCACTCAAACCTGTAATCCATGCAAACATTAAACCCGTCAATTCTGAAGTAATAGTTATAGGGTATTTTAGTAATGTTGAAAAAATATCAAGTACTACAACCCCTATAAGAACTATTACCATTAAAGCATTCAATGATGAAAACACGGTACAGATTATCGAGAAAAATTTTTCGATACCTTTATCGATTTTCTGAACCATCTATAAATCCTCCATCGATTAGCTATTATTTTAAGAATCTTTCTGCATAATCTGCAGGAACAGTTTTTGCATAATTGTCATAAACTGGGCGTACCATTTCGCGGAATTCTGATACGTCTGGATATGTAATTTCTTTGAAAGAACCTTCCATTAAGTCAAGATATTTTGCATCTGCAGTTTTAAAGAACTCGCGAGACACTTCTTTTGCAGCGCTTGCAGCTTTTGCAATAATTTCTTGTGCTTCTGGATCTAATTTATCCCACAACATAGTGCTTGTAACAAAGTTGATGTTATAGCAGAAAATATTTGCAATTGCTAAATAATCTTGTACTTCGTAGAACTTTGTGTTATAGATTGCATCTAGTGGATTAAACTGACCATCTACAACTCCTTGTTGAAGAGCGAGATATACTTCTGTAAAAGGTAATGTAGTAACAGCAGCGCCTAAATTTTGCATTGAAGTAATAAGAACGCTTTCGTTAGGAGAACGCATTTTTAATCCAGCCATATCTGAAGCTGATTCAATAGGGCGTTTGTTATTTGTAATTTGAGCAAAACCAAGATCACAAATTTCTAGTAATTTATATCCTTCATTTTCTGCTACTTCTTTCCAATATTCAGCTAGCTCACCATCTGCCATTGAGTGGAAATCTGCTGAATCTTTAGTGAAAAAGGGAAGTGTAATTGCACCAAAAATTGGGTTAACATTTGCCATAGCTCCCCCACCAGGAAGTGAAAAATCTAAAGCTCCAAATTTAACAGATTCAATTTGTTCTTGTTCTGTTCCAAGTTCTTCTGCAGGATAAATCTCTACTGTAAGTCTACCATTACTTTCAGCTTCTACAATCCTCTTAAACTCTTTTGCCATTTCTCCACGAACAGAGTCTTCAACTGTATTAAAACCTAACTTAAAAGTATAAGATTTTAATTCTTTCTCTGATGAGCCTTCATTCCCACCACCAGCAAATACAAGTGCTGCCGAAGCAACCAATAGTAAAACAACTAAAATACGTTTCACATTTTCCTCCAAGATATAATAATTTAAAAGTATAAGCCTGTAAATTTTTTTTGTCAACAAAAATTTTTTGTAAAATTAGGGTAAACAAAACTCTACAAAAGAAAATTAATCAAGATTGATACTCACTTCGAGAAATATTCGAAAATTCAATTAAAATTGATTGGAGCTTTTTGCCTGCAAGTTCAATAAGTTTGCTTCCTTTCTCTGCAGAGGCAAATTCTAATTTTCCAAAAACCCCATTCTTAGTTGTTTCTTCGAATCGTAATAGCAAAGAGGCTTCTGCTCCACGAAGTAAATCACCTTGAGCCCATATGGGTAAGGGCTTTAATCCAATTTCAGTAACATTAGGAACCGAAGAAATTAATGATGGCTCAATACTCTCTATGATTGAATGCTCAAATTCAGCTGAATGTCCAACAGAGCCTTTGCCTCCCTCGTTCAATTCTAAAAAATCCTTCGGGCATAGAGTCCACCACGAACCGCCGGCTACAAGCATATCATCAAAGTCCATAGCTATTTTTTCCATAACAACTCGAAGCCACCCCTGATTCCCACCATGAGAGTTTAATATATAAAATCTTCTAAACCCATGACGATAAATGGATTCAGCAAGCTCATACACAATTGAAATAAGTGTTTCGTGAGAAAAAGAAAGTGTACCACTAAAATTCATATGATGCTCAGAAAAACCAACTTTTTGAGTTGGTAGAACCAATACTTTTTTCCCCATTGCATCATTAACAACAGAACAAATTTTTTCTCCAATATACACATCTGTTCCGACAGGTAAAGCGGGTCCGTGCTGCTCAACCGCGGCAACATTAATTAACACAGGAATATTCTTATCAATCTCAGTAAATAACTCATGAGATAATTCTTGCCAATACATAAAACTCCCTTATTACAGTAACTCTCGACCTATGGTAATCTGAGAAATCTCATTTGTCAAGAAATTTTATTTAAACCCTAGCACTCTATGCTGTTTTCTTCTATTATATATATTATTTCTTACTACCAAACTGCATTAATATTGTTATTAATAACCAAATGTGCTATATTCACGGAATGAGTGACAAAAATCAACAAAACCAAAAAAAGCAAGCCCTACACTGGGCAGATCAAACAGCAGAAAAAATTATCCGTGAGCGCGGGGATTTAGATGTATATACCTGTGCATCGGGAATTACTCCATCAGGAGTTGTGCATATTGGAAACTTCCGCGAAATTATTTCGGTAGATTTAGTAGTGCGCGCCCTTAAAGATAAAGGCAAAAACGTACGCTTTATTTATTCATGGGACGATTACGACGTATTCCGTAAAGTTCCGGCAAACATGCCTAAGCAAGAAGAACTCGAAAAATATTTACGCTACCCCATTACTATGGTACCGGATCCTTTTGAGCAAGAGGAATCATATGCGCGACATCACGAAAAAAACGTAGAAAATGTGCTGCCGGTTGTAGGCATTCAGCCAGAATACCTCTACCAAGCAAAACGCTACCGCGACCATCTCTATGCAGATGGTATGAAGGTAGCTTTGCAAAAAAAAGAGCAAATAAAAGAAATTCTCAATCGTTATAGAGACGAACATCATAAAATGACTGGCGAATATTGGCCGGTAGCAGCATTCTGTATAAAATGTAACAAAGATACTACCGAAATTACCGGTTATGACGGCGACTACGGAGTAAGTTACCACTGTACCGACTGTGGACATACCGAAACAGCTGATTTGCGTACATCTAAAGAAATAAAACTCGGCTGGCGTGTAGACTGGCCAATGAGATGGAAGTTTGAACAAAACCTCTTTGAACCAGCTGGTAAAGACCACCACAGCCAAGGTGGCTCATTCGATACTGCTCGCCATGTTTCGGAAGAAATTTACGACTGGCCGGCTCCAGTAACCTTCCGTTACGATTTTATCGGAACAAAGGGTAGCCCCGGAAAAATGTCTTCTTCTAAAGGAGACGTAATCGACCTGTACGCCGTTCTAAACGTGTACCAACCGGAAGTTACTCGCTACCTCTTTGCCGGAACACGCCCAAACACCGAATTCTCAATTAGTTTTGACCTTGACGTAATTAAAATTTACGAAGACTACGATAAAACAGAGCGCATTACCTATGGCGTAGATAAGGCAAAGAACGACGATGTATTTGCAAAAGAAAAACGCATTTACGAGCTTTCTCAAATCGACGGAATGCCTGCAAAAATGCCATACCAAATGCCGTTTCGCCATCTTTGCAACCTCTTGCAAATTAATAGTGGCGACATCGACGCCGTAGTAGCTTCAATTAGCGACATAGACGCAGATCAAATAGAGCGATTCAAAGTGCGTGCAAAATGTGCGTGGTACTGGATTACCGAATGTGCTCCAGAAGACTTCCGTTTTGCACTACGCACCGACGGCTCAAAAGCTGAGTTAGAACCGGTTATACTAGAAGCAGTTCGCACCGTGTACAACGACGTTGTACCACAAGTCGACAGCCTCGAAGAAAAACCGCTTTCAGAAGCTGTGTATGCTGTAGCCACAAACGCCGGAATCGAGCCAAAAGCCCTTTTTAACGGATTATACCAAGCACTTATTGCAAAAGACCAAGGTCCACGCATTGCAAGCTTTATGAAAATAATCGGCAAAGACCGCCTAAGCGAAATCTTAAAAGTCTACAACTAAG
>CAYJNB010000074.1:1242-9324 GCA_964371205.1 uncultured Treponemataceae bacterium | reverse complement strand
GCTGTATTTGCTGTTTGTGAAACAACAGGAAATGCCAGTAAACTTGCGAGGACGAGACAAACAAACCATACTCCGTTTTGCTTCATCCGAAACTCCTTATTAATTATCAAAAAATATACATTTACTTATATAGTATCGACATCATTATATTTCTTCCGCATAGGTTTGTCAAACTCTTTCCGCAAAATTATGCATTTTTTTGCAAAAAAAGTTATTTTTTCTATTTACAACACGGCCTATTGATTATTTTGACTTATCGCCATACAATATAAGGAGTAAATTTTATTTAATAAAAAAGGAGTTATTATGACTAGTTACAAGGATTTAGGCTTGGTAAACACAACAGATATGTTTGCAAAAGCTATTAAAGGCGGGTACGCAATTCCTGCTTACAATTTTAACAACATGGAACAAATGCAAGCAATCATTCAAGCTTGTGTAGAAACAAAATCACCAGTTATTTTACAAGTTTCTGCTGGAGCACGCAAATATGCAAATTCTAATCTATTACGTAATATGGCGCGTGGTGCAGTTGAATATGCACATGAGCTAGGTTGCGATATTCCTATTTCCTTGCACCTTGACCACGGTGATACATTCGAACTCTGTGTTGACTGTATCGAGAGCGGTTTTTCTTCTGTAATGATTGATGGTTCACACCACTCTTATGAAGAAAATGTTGCACTTACAAAAAAAGTATGTGATTATGCACATAAACACGGTGTAACTGTAGAAGGTGAATTAGGTGTTTTAGCAGGTGTTGAAGATGATGTAGTGGCAGAAGAATCACACTATACTATGCCAGAAGAAGTAGAAGACTTTGTAAAAAGAACCGGTGTAGACTCACTTGCAATCTCAATCGGAACTAGTCATGGTCGCACAAAATTCTCTCCTGAACAATGTACAAAAGATGCAAACGGAATTTTAATTCCACCTCCACTCCGCTTTGATATACTTGAAGAAATCGAAAAAAGAATTCCTGGATTCCCAATCGTATTACACGGTTCATCATCTGTACCAATTGAATATGTAAAAGAAATTGAAGAATTTGGTGGGCACTTGCCAGGTTCAGTAGGTATCCCTGAAGAACAATTACGCAAAGCTGCAAAATCTGCTGTTTGTAAAATCAATATTGACTCAGATGGACGCCTTGCAATGACAGCTGCAATCCGCAAAGTATTGTCTCAAACTCCAGAAGAATTTGATCCACGCAAATACTTAGGCCCTGCACGTGATGAATTAAAAAAACTCTACATGCATAAGAATATTAATGTTCTTGGTTCTGCAGGTGGTGCTGAATAATAAAAGAATAACACCATTATTTGGTTTTATCTTATAATAAAGTGCCTTGAAATATGCAAGGCGCTTTTTTTATGCATATTGCATAATTATATGCAGTAATTTTTGTCTACAACGAAAAAAGTAAAACAGCAAGGAGAGATCCAAAAAATACTGTTGTCAATAAGTTCATGGTTCCGAATGTTAGCTGTGGAGTGTGAGGCTTTTTAAAAAATGTTCTCCTGGAAATAATACATTTATACACTAAAATTGCTATAACAATATTTACAAGCCAAATAAGCGCCTTAACAACGTAGCGTTCAAAGTTTATTGAGTAAGAGTATCCAAGCGCAATTCTCATAGATTCTTCTCCAAAAATCCCGGTTACAAAACAACTACACGCTAAAATGAGTAGTGCTATAGTTGCAGGAATATCACTTTTTTCAAAATCTTTTTTCTCTGTTTTACCAAACAGCATAGATCCAAATTTTACAAAAGAAAGCGAAGTTCCTAGATTTATAATAATAATGAGTACTTGTGAGATTGATGCAATCCCACCATATTGAATAAAATATTTTGAAACACTTCCATTAAAAAATGGAGCACCAGTAATACCAAGGATTCCCGTAAGTAGCGATATTCCTATAACCGGCATTTGCCTTAAAACACCTCTAATGTTATACAAAGAACGCGATTCATATTGCTTTATAAGAATACCTGCACATAAAAATAATAAGGACTTAAAAAATGCATGGTTAATAATATGCAAAAGTGCTCCGCTATACGAATATTCATTCGATAAAGAGATTCCAATTAAAATAAGACCTAGTTGTGATATTGTATGATATGCTAATATAAGCTTAATGTCTGTTTGCAAAAGCGCCAGTACAATACCTAAAAGCCCTGTTGCGCAACCTATAACTAAGAAAAAGAGATCCATATTTATTGCTGGCAAAAAAAGCTCTCTAACACGAATAAATAAGAAAATCCCACACTTTACATATAGTCCAGATAATATTGCCGAAACTACCGCCGGAGCCCCAGGCGTTCCATGTGCTTTTGGCAACCAACTATGCAGAGGCATAAAGGCACACTTTATCGAAATACCGGTAAAAAGAAAAGCATACGCAAGCGAAAGAGAACGAGGGTCGTCAAAATTAGCAATTAGAGGCGCAAGCTTACTCAAGCTTAATTCGCCAAATATTTTATATATATACCCTATTCCCATGAGAAAAAACAACATTCCCACCATATTGGTAAGCAGGTAAATGAGTCCATCATAGAGAGAGCGAATAGTTCTGTTATATAAAATGAGCATCGAACAGAGAATAGAGCTAATTTCTAATGCTAAATATATATTAAACAAATCGTCTGATAAAAAGGCAGTAAATATTAAAGCTTGCAACGAAAAAAGCAAGAATACGAATAATACGTGTGCTGTTTCACGCGTAAGTGTGTACAAAAACGAAACAGAAAATATAAATGCACTTAATAAGACAAAAAGGCTCGATGTATTATTTAAAACAAGAGGGATGCCGAGCAAGTCAACAGAACCTGCATAAAAAATAATATCTTGATTATGTAAACGAACATATGAAAATAAGTAGATAGCAGTTGCAAAAACAATTGTTTGTAAAATACCTGCAACTATACGTGTTACTCGTGTATTAAGCAAGTAATTAATTAATGCTATAGGAATAGGAGCAAAAATAAGTAGTACTAATATCATTTTACCTCTTCCTTAATTCGCGCTTTTAAGGCTTTTTTCCAACTTGTAGTGCCATACTTGTGGTATAGACCAATAAACATCGACATAGAAACAGCAGTAACTGCAATACCTATTACAATTGCACTAATCATAAGAGCTTGAGGAACAGGATCTGCTGGATTAAATAAAGACTCACCTATAGGTGGCTCTGAATTTGGTGTATGGTGAATCGATAAAAAAAATAAAATTACTGCTATTTCCATTATACCCAAAGACAAAATTGTTTTTAGTATATTACGGCGAGCGATAACTCCATATAAACCAATAAAGAACAGCACCAACGCACAAATTTCGGTGTTACTAATAAACATACTATTCATAAAATTATTCATAGGCATCTCCCAGTGTGCGGTGTTGGCTTTGTCCTATCATACGCAAGAATATTACAATAAAACCCATGTATACCTTAAAACAAATAATAAAGTTGGTTAGAGCCATATATATTACTCGATGAATTGAGTTTGTTTGTGTATATAAAATAAAATATATACCTATTACAAGCAGGAATAGAATATAAAAAATCTCTTCGAGCGCAGTAAAAACAAGCAAAGATGTGCTAATTTTTCTATTCGAAAGATAGGATACCATTACTAAGGCTGCAAGAATTGCACCACCCTGAAAACCACCACCAGGAGAATTTGGACCAAATGCAGTTACATAAAGTCCAAAAATAACAAAAAGGGGCAAAATCAAATGTAATGCAGAACTAGCAATAGTAGAAGGTTGATAATCATCCGAGGTCTCTGCTTCCATATGAATCCTTTCAGTCTGTTCAAGGCGTAAAAATTGACTCAAGCCTAAAACAGAGACCAATAATAAAAATGTTTCAAAAAGCGTATCAAAAACACGGTAATCCAAATAAACTGCAGTTACAGCATTTAAAGCACCTGTGTCTTTGTAGCGCTCAAGAACAGCATCCATAAGGGTTGTAGAAGAATAATTATTCGAAATGTATGCAGCATAGATAGTGAGACTAAGTATAAATACAAGTAAACAAAAGAGTATAACCTTGCGCACCATTATATTTTCTCCGCTGATGGCTGCATTATTTTTATTGGTATTTCAGGAAATTCTTTTAGTAAACTAGAATACACATCAGAAATAAAGTAATTATCTATTTCTCCGTACAGCGTAATATTTTTATCAGTAAGTTCATACGCAAGATCATAAAAGTGTGTTTTTAATTCATCCAAATTATGTACATGCAAAACAGTAGGCTCAAGTTCTTTTTTTGTAGCACAGCGATCAATTATTGACCATAATTTTGTTTCCATGCGATTATCAGAAGGTAAAGCACAAACCGTACATACTCTATACTTGCGAATTCCTATTAAAAAAATAATAGTTGAAAGCGTACTTCCAATAATTGCCTCTGCGATTGCAACATCAGGTGCAGCTAAAAATAAATACACAAAGGCTGCTAACATCGAACATAAACCTGATAAAATAATAGCAACACGAAGTTTATGAGTAAACACAATAAAAACAGATAAAATTATCAATGAAAGCAAGAGAGTGTTAAACAGTATCGTCATTTTCTACCTTATCTGTTAAAGGCTTATTATAAAAAGCACTATATGCAATTTTATTTGCAGTTATAGGGTTAATCGCTAACGCAATACATAAAACAAAAAATACTTTTAAAGTAACAATTGAAAAGCCAAAACGTATCATAATACCTATTACAAACGTTAACAAACCACAACTATCTATAATTGAACCGAGAAGAAGTCTTTGCTTAAAGTTTTTTGCGAAAAAAATGCACAAAGTTCCAGCCAAACAGAGAAGCAATCCAATTGAAATAAAAATATTTGCCAATAATTCCAACAAATCCCCCTACAATCGTCCAAATCGAGAAATAAAAACGGAATAAAACTGTGTACCTATAAAACCTACCAACACAAAGACCAAAGCTGCATCTACATAAAACACGTTTTCTGTTACAACAGCAACTAAGAGAATCCCCATAGCAGTAACACTTGAACACAGATTTGCTGCTAAAATTCTATCCCATAATGTTGGACCCTTAAACACACAAAGCAAGAGCAACAGCAAAATGAGAGAAATGCCAGCAAAGAATAAGGTATCTATCATTGTTTTTTCCTTAGCGCTCTATCAAATTTTGCAACAGAGTCAAGGGAATCGTTTTCAAATTTTAATACTGTAATAGAGCCTGTTTTACTTTTTACCGAAACGGTTCCAGGAGTAAGTGTTATTGCCTGGCAAATCAGCAGGCGCTGTAACCCTCCTCTAGTTTTTATTGTAACTTTTTTTGCATTAGAATATAAACGAAATTTACTCTTAAAAAAGCTCCAGAGTGTAACAAAGGTACTAACATAAATAGATTTTACCAAAAGAAGAAAAAAAGTTATCAATTTAATTAGGCTAACATCAACTTTAACATATACTTTAAAAACAAAAACGGTAACAATAGCGGCCAATAAACTTATAAAAGCACAGTAAATAATTAATAGATTTGAAAAAGATCCGGTTAGAGCAATGCATAAAAGAAAAAAAATCAAGAAAAAATATACAAACTGCTTCATTAATACCTGCTATGTTAGTTTTTTTTGTATATACTTTGGTAAAAGTATAGCTAATAAAATATAAAGAGAAAAAGGAAGTATCCATAAAGGATAGCGATGTAAAAAGAACCACGTTGTTTCAACAATATATGGCATAATCAGTAAAAGCAAGCTACACCCAAAATAAAGAATATATTCAGAAATTGTACGTTTTTTATTTAAAAATTGGGGAAATAACCCCATACATATAAAAACAACACATATTAGTATTGCAACAAGCAGAGGCTTAATAAATATCATAAAAAAAGGATAATTACTTGCATACGCAAAAAGATTTACTGGAAAAAAAACAATATAAAAACCAAGAAAGAATATTGGAAACTTTTTTGTTGTTATAGAGATTTCTGACCTAACAAAAACAAAAAATGCAAGAGAACACCATAAAAGTGGCAGAACCAACTCTGTCAAAAAAGTATTAAAAAAATACAAAGAAAAGCTATAAGTAACCCAAATAGATTTATCTACAAAAAAAACATCAAAAATACAATAAAGAGTAGAAAACAAAACACCAAGAAATAAAAACAATATAATACTTTCTTTTCTTAAGTATTCAAAGGGTGCTTTTAAGCCCCAAAAAAATAAAAGAGTAAGAATAGGTAATAATAAAAATGGAAAAATTAACATGTTTATAAAATAGCATAAATGTGATAAGAACACAATAAGCACTAGACATTTTATGCTAAAATCTGTTATTATATGAGTCTAGCTTTACATGTTTGCGCAAAAGCGCATATAAGGAGAATCGTGGCAGATAATAAAGGATTGCGGATTAACGAACAAATCCGTGTACGTGAAGTCAGACTAATTGATGACGAGGGTGAACAAAAAGGAATTGTATCAACAAGCGAAGCCCTCAGAATGGCTAGCGAACAAGAGCTTGACCTAGTTGAAGTAGCTCCACAAGCAAACCCTCCGGTTTGTAAAATTTTGGACTACGGAAAATATCGTTTTGAATTGGAAAAGAAGCTCCGTGATTCCAAGAAAAAACAAAAGGTAGTTAAGCTAAAAGAGATTCGTATGCAACCTAAAATAGGTGTCGGCGATTTGGATGTTAAAGCTAAACACGTAAAAGAATTTCTTACCGAAGGAAACAAGGTAAAAGTTACAGTGCGGTTTCGGGGCCGTGAGTTAGCACATACCGAGATCGGTTTTGATGTTCTTAATGCAGTATTACAACGAATTGAGGGTGAATACACTATTGAAAAAGCAGCCGCAATGGAAGGTCGCAACATGTCAATGGTTCTAAACCCATCAACAAAAAAATGAGGTAGGGATTTATGCCTAAGATGAAGTCAAAACGAAGCGCAGCAAAACGCTTTTCGTTAACAGGTACAGGAAAGGTTAAGTATAAGAAAATGAACCTTCGCCACATACTTACAAAAAAATCAGCTAAAAGAAAAAGACACTTACGTGCAGCTGGTATTGTAAGCGAAGCAGATGCGGCTAAAATCCGCAAACAACTTTTACCATACGGGTAGGGAGATAGAAAATGGCAAGAGCAATAGACGGACCAAAAAGAAAGAATCGCCGCAAGAAAATTCTTAAGTTAGCTAAAGGATTCCGCGGAAGAAGAAGTACAAACTATAAAGCAGCTAAAGATGCTGTTGTTAAAGCCTTAACTCACGCTTATGTGGGTAGAAAAGACAAAAAAGGCGATATGCGTGCATTGTGGATTACACGTTTAAATGCAGCAGTTCGCGAACAAGGCATGTCTTATTCACGCTTTATTGATGGATTAACAAAAGCTGGTGTTATTATTAACCGCAAGGTATTATCTAACATGGCTATTGAAGACCCAACAGCTTTTGCAGCTGTAGTTGAAACAGCAAAGAAAGCTTTAGGAGCTTAAATCTATGATTACCCTTGAACAGGTACGGCTTCTTGAAGAAAAAGTTGAAAGTGCTGTTTTAAAGATTGCGGCTTTAACTGCAGAAAACGCAGATTTACGCCGCACTTTAACTGAAATTAGCACACAAAACTCTGACTTTGCAAAGAAAAATGCAAATCTTATTGATATGCTTTCTAAAAATGAAGAAAATCAAGACCGTATCGAAAAGGGTATTCTAAATGCTCTATATCGCTTAAACGATATAGAAAGCGCTGTTCTAAATCCAAATAATGGAAGCGAACAGACATCTCATAATCAAAATGTAGCCGAACAAAACGCAAATACTACTAATTTTGCTACAGAATCTTCAATTCAAACTCCTGAAAACTACACTACAACTCCTTCTTTTGAAGAAATTAAAATACAGTCGACCGAATCTAACTCACAAAACACTATTGACGATATAGACCATGTTGAAATGCAGGTAGATTTTGAGAGCGACGAAACTACAGAATCAGAAGAAGATACTAACGAAACAAAACATAACTCTTTTGGACAACAGAACACCGTACCAGAAGGGCAAATCGATATATTCTAATTATGCCAAACGGTTTACTTCAAAA
>CAYJNB010000074.1:0-1232 GCA_964371205.1 uncultured Treponemataceae bacterium | reverse complement strand
AAATAGACATTTTAGGAACTTCTTTTAGCATTCAAGCTGATGAGGATTCAGCATATCTTGAAGAACTATACTTTCAATATAAAAAAATGGTTACTCAAATAGAAAGTGGAGCAAAATTGCAAGATGCAACTAAAATAGCTATTTTAGCAGGACTTATGCTCTGCGATGAATTACAGAAAGCAAAAAATCAAATAACAGATAAAACTACCATCGATGCCTCAACTATAGATATTCGTGCACTTGAGACAAAAAAAGATTTAATTGAAGCAGAAGAAATTACACTAAGACTTATAGACAAAATAGATAAGGCACTTGAATGATTTGGGTCGATGCCGATTCTTGCCCAGTTCAAGTACGTGATTTAATAATTCGTTTTGCTCTGCGTCTTTCTATTCCAGCAAATTTTGTTGCAAACCGCCCTATCCCACTCCAAAAAGACCCCCTTATAAATATGATTGTAACAGATGATGGGCCGGATGCGGCTGATGACTATATTGTACAACATATTAATGAAACCGACTTGGCAATTACTAGAGATATTCCACTTGCATCCCGTTTAGTTAAAGACAACAGACGAGTTATAAATGACCGAGGGGTTGTATACACAGAAAGCAACATTAATGAACGACTTGCAATTAGGAACTTACATAAAGAATTATTTGATATGGGTTTAACACCAGAAAAAACCGGTAGTTTTGGAAAAAAAGAACTTAACGCTTTTGCAAATAGCTTAGATAGAGAACTTCAAAAAATCGTACGGGAAATAAAAAAATAAAGTAATCAGTCTTTAAAAGCTTCTTTTATTGCCTTTATACGTGGATATACTTCTAAGAAAATATCCACCAATTCAGGATCAAAATGTTTACCAGATTGAGCTTTCATTTCTTCTAGAACCTCTTCATCAGACCACGCTTTTTTATACGAGCGTATTGATGAAAGAGCATCAAACACATCTGCAAGTGCAACAATGCGAGCAGAAAGAGGTATCTCCTCTCCAACTAGGCCTTGTGGTGTCCCTTTTTCCTGATTAACTATAAGTGCATCTCCGGTCTCAAAATCGATATATCCTGGGTAACCGGTTCCGTTCCATTTTTCGTGGTGTCGTAGAGAAACATCTTTTGCCATTAGGTCAACTTGAGAATTATCTCCACTAAACAGATTATAACCTAATCTACAGTGCTCTTGCATAATATGATATTCATCGTCGGTTAATGAACTATTCTTCTTAAGAA
>CAYJNB010000073.1:0-9365 GCA_964371205.1 uncultured Treponemataceae bacterium | reverse complement strand
AAGAAGAATTACGCTACTATATTAATAATGACAAAAAAAAGGCAATCTCTGTAAGGATCAATGAAAATGATATTTACGAGCTAAAGAAAAAAGCCTTAGCCAATAATATTCCTTATCAAAACATTATACAGGTGTTGATACATCAGTTTGTGACTAATAAGATTACTATTACGATGTGATAGTTTTAAGCGTCAAAAAGATTATAAAGAATATACATGCTATGAAATTTGGAACAAAAGTACCATTGGGGCAAAAACCGGTTTTCCAACATTTGCACTAGAAGTGGAAAACGGCCCCAAGGGTTACAGCATATTCAAGTAAAGCAATATATAAAATGAACCAAACGTTAGAACAAGCTGAAAAACTGCTAACCCTAAAAGCAGTTTCTTAATTATACTCTTTTTAATCAGCTGGTATACTTTTTCGTAACGTGAACTGGCGATGTATAGATTGAAAAAGATTAGGGGAATAAGATTTTTTCCGATAAAAACCATTAATGATACCGGTAGAGTGTTTGCTGAAGAAAATATTTTATGACCATCAAAAAAAAATACAAAAATCATTGTGCCACTTAGAATTATATTTCTCTTTCCGCGCAATTCTTTTTTATAATAATCTTCATTTGCCATCAACGGTATAAACAGCAGTATTATAGGTATAAAACTAAAAAATAATCGACCAAGCTCAATCTTTTCCACATCTACACCTCCATTGCGATAGGGGGACGATAGATAAGCTCTATCGGGATGTTAAGATATCTCTAAAATATGGAAAAGTCAAGTATGAACTTTGGAACATAGACTACCAAACAGTTTGTGAACTTAATGTAGTTTTACCGAAGCGCTAGAGCTTGTACTTCCTTTATTTTCTTCCCTACAAAAAATGTTTGTGATTTTCTTTTAACTGTAAGAAGGCGCTAGGGATCGAAAGCAGTACACCACAACGTAGTGAGGAGTACTGCGGAGAGCCCGACCCGCCGAGGGTGGGGAGCGCCCAAAAGAATAAATAACATAAAAAAAACGCCCACCGTTAAGATGGACGTCCGTTTATTTATGCAAATAGTCTAAGGTTAAGCCAAAATACTAGGCAACCACGTAGTTAGTTGCGGTACGGCAATAATAACAATAAGTAAGATTATCATTGCAGCATAGAAAGGAATAAAGTCCTTAATTGCTTTTTCGATTGGCAGGTTTGCGATTGCACAACCGGCAAAGAGAGATGTTCCTACCGGTGGGGTACAAACACCAATACCAAGATTAAGAATCATGATTATACCGAAGTGGTATGGGTCGTATCCAATGCTTGTTGCTACAGGGAATAAAATCGGAGTTAACAAGAGAATAAGAATTCCCATATCCATAAAGCACCCCAGTACAAGTAATAGAATATTTATCATTATCATGATTATAAATGGGTTGTCGGTAACTGCTAAAAAAGCACTTGCAATGTGTGATGGCACTTTTAAGTATGCTAGTACATAGCTAAATGCACCAGAGGTTGCTATAATTGCCATAACGGTTGCAAGGGTTCGTAAGCTACTGAACAATACTCCAAAGAATTTTTTTGGAGTGAGTGTTTTGTACACGAAGGTTGTAACCAGCAGGGCATACACGGCAGCGACGGCGGCACTTTCTGTTGCGGTAAATATACCGAAGGTAATTCCGACTATAATAATTACGATAGTAAAAAGACCAAGCATCGAATCTGCTACAATTCTAATATTTTCTCTAAAAGATTTTTTTTCTGATGTAGGATAGTTTCGCTTTACCGCAATTATATATGTTACAGCCATAAGGGTTAACCCGAGTAAGAGTCCGGGGAGATAGCCTGAAATAAACATGGTACTGATTGAAAGTCCACTACCAGCGGCAACACAATAAAAAATCATGTTTTGACTTGGCGGAATAATAATTCCTTGCACAGAGCTTGTTACGGTTACGGCAACAGAGTAACCCTTGCCATACCCTTCTTTTTCCATAGCAGGAATAAGGAAGCTACCAATTGAAGAAACATCTGCAATTGATGATCCGCTAATACCACCAAAGAACATACTTACCAACACGTTTACCATTGCTGTTCCGCCACGGATTCGTCCTACCAGCACGTTACAAAACTTTGTAAGGCGGTCAGAAATTCCTCCATCGGTCATTATTTGTGCCATTATAATAAAAAATGGGACACTCATAAAGGTAAAACTAGTAAGACTTGTCGACATTCTTTGAAATAAATTAAAAAATGGAATATCTAAATACAGAGCGGTAAACAAAGCCGAAAGCCCGAGAGAAAATGCTATGGGAATACGTATTATCATAAAGATAAACAAAAGCCCAAAGAGTATTATTGTTCCTAATGTTTGATCCATATTATTCTCTCTCCTCGTTATTTTCTTTGCCTACAACAGTTGAAATTATATTTACTATACTAAAAATAAGCATAATTCCTCCACCAACAACCAGTGGAGCAAATAACCAACCTTGTGAAAAACCTGAAGCTGGTTGTTTTTTCATTAAACCTAGATTGGTTAATTTCATTCCATATGTAATCATTTGTGAAAAAAACCAGAGTAAAAGCACGTGGCGAAGAATATCTAGTGCTTTTTTTACTTTTTTTGGAAACTTATCGTAAATTCCATGTATAGCCACATGTGTATCCGTAAGAACATCCAATGACATACATAAGTATCCAAACCATATCAAAAACATGAGCGTTACTTCTTCGGCCCAACTGAATGGGGAGTTAAAACAGTAACGTAATACAACTTGGGTGAATAGTAGAGCAAGCATTATTATGAGTAAAAAAGAACATACCCAACGCTCAAGCTGCGCAAATTTATTTAAAACTAATCTTATGTGTTTCATTCGATACCTTAAAAAAAAGAGCAACCCTCTTTATGCAAGAGAGTTGCTTCTGTAAATATTAATTATTTTACGTTGCGAATTGCTGCAATATTTTCAGCATATTCTGGGTACATATCGTACATAGGTGCAACTGCATCTTGGAATTCTTTTACGTTTACATCGTATACAACAGTTCCTGATTTTTCAACTTCTGCACGTGATTCGTTTTGGAAGTCGCTCATTGCTTTGCGTTGCCATTCTGCAGCTTCTTGTGCTGCTTCTTTTACTGCAGCTTTTTGGCTGTCATTCATTTTATTCCATGCATCCATGCTACAAAGCACTGTTGCTGGAGATGCTACGTGTCCGTCTAAAGAGAAGTTTTTAGCAGCTTCGTAGTGACCTGAAGTGTAGTATGATACAAAGTCGTTTTCTGCACCATCAATAACACCAGTTTGTAATCCTTGGAAAACTTCGCCATATGCCATTGGAGTTGGAACACCGCCAAGAAGTTCAACCATTCTGATTGCTACTTCTGAAGGTTGCACACGAATTTTTAATCCTTTCATGTCTGCAACACTTTTAATTGCTTTATCTGTTGTGTAGAAGTTGCGTGAACCTGCTTCCCAGTAGCTAAGACCTACCATATTGTAGTTTTCGAAGTCTTTTAGTACTGATTGTCCAATTTCTCCATCCAATACTCTATATTTTTGGTCGTAACCGGTAAAAATATATGGTAAAGTAAATACACCAACTGAAGGAACAGTTGCAAGAAGAGCTGAAGCGTTTACGCGAGCAAAATCAAGAGTTCCTGCTTGAACTTGATCGATTGTTTCAACTTCTTGTCCAAGCATTGCATCTGGATATACTTCAATAAGTACTGTACCATTAGTTTTTTCTTCAACTAATTCAGCAAATTTAACCATACCTTCGGTGATAGGGTTATTTTGTGGTTGGTTTTCAGCTAGTTTAAATTTTAAAACACCATCTGAAGATTCTTTGCCACCACCAGCAAATACCATGCTAACACACATTGCAGCAACAAGTAATACAGAAATTACACGTTTTGTCATATAGACCTCCTAGATTATACAAGACATAGAAATAAATAGAAATAATTTCTTCCTAAACTTCTTGATTTGCATAAATTTACCATAGAAAAATATGGTTGTCAAGGAAAAAATAGGAAATTTTACTAAAGTTTGTGGTTATTTCAAAATTTTTAGTAAAATTTATGAAATAAATAGAAATTATATTGCTAATATTTTCTTTACATGTTACTCTTATAGTATGAATAAGCCAAGTTCACTACCAACAGTTTTTGATATTGCAAAAGAAGCCGGTGTTTCTGCAGCAACCGTCTCTCGTGTTTTTGGAGAACGCTACCCTGTTGCAGCTGCAACCCGCGAAAAAGTCCTAGATGCAGCGAAAAAAATAGGATTTGAACCAAAAAAAACAAATACATCAAAAAAGAGTGCAGTTGCGGTAATTATCCCAAATTTACAAAATCCTTTTTTTACAATTTTAGTAGAAGGCATTGAACACGCTTTGCGTATTGGTAACAGACAAATGATTTTAGTAAATACCGATAGCAACTCTGAATATGAACAAAATATTGTAAAGTCATATTGTGCAGATAACTCAATCGAAGGAATAATTATATCATCCACCTGCTCAGAAAGTGATCATATTTTAGAAGCAATTCAAACTGGAAAAGAGGTTATTACTCTTGAACAGCACACAAAACTTCCCTGCAGTTCTGTGGTATTTGACGACGCAAAGTGTGCAACTTTAGCTGTACAATACCTTATAGATCGTGGATGTACAAAAATTGGTATGATTGGATCGCCTCTTACAAAAGAGGAAAGAAAACGATATTACGAAGGATTTATAGAAACATTAGAAAATAATAATATTTCTATAAATAAAGAGTGGATAAAAATAGCAGAATCAGAAGAACGTAAATTTGATACTATATTTGAATTTGAAAATGGCGAAAAGCAAGCACGTGAACTCATCGCGGCAGGTAACTTACCAGAAGCAATTTTTTGTGGTAACGATATAACTGCTATTGGTGCGCTTGCTGAATTTACCAAGCACGGAATACGTATACCTCAAGATATATCAATCATAAGTATAGACAATATTCCTTTTTCTGCAATGTGTTATCCTAAATTAACCACTATTGATCAGTGTATTTTTGAAATTGGAGGCGTTGCCGTTCAACTACTGAACGACAATTTACTCCACCCAAAGAAAAAACGAATTTCGTTACACATGCAACCGTCGTTAGTTGTCCGAGAAAGCGTTCGCTAGCACTACTATTTAATACAAAATCTTGCCCATAACCATTGCAGATGATACGTTAATATCTTCATCAAAGATAATAAGGTCGGCATCTTTGCCTTCGGCTATGCTTCCTTTTTGTGCATCAAGCTTAAGTAGTTTTGCTGGGTTGAGCGTTATCATTTTTACAACTTCGTACAGCGGAGCCTCGGTAAGTTCTCTAAAGGTGCGTACTAATCTATCGGTTGTTGCAGTACTTCCGGCAAAAGATGTTCTGTCCATAAGTTTTGCAACATTATCTTCTGAAACAACGAGCATTCCGGTTTCTTTACCGCCTAAGATGTATTCGCCATCGGGCATGCCGGCAGCACGCATAGAGTCTGTAACAAGGCAAATGCGCTCCGAACCTTTTACCTTATAAATAAGTTGTAAGAGTTCTTTGGGCAGGTGTTTGCCATCTGCAATAACTTCTACAAACAAGTCGTCTAAAAGATAGCCTGCTTCAATTGCGCCGGCTACTCGGTATGCATTAACCCGCTTTACACTCGACATTGCCGAATAAAAGTGTGTTAGGCACGATAAACCTTTTTCATATGCGCGGAACACTTGCTCGCAGCTCGCATCAGAGTGAGCCAAAGAGGTAATTATGCCTTTTGCTCGAAGAGCATTCAAAAACTCGTCTGAACCTTCCAATTCCACGGCAAACGACCAGCGTAAAACTCTATCTGTTTTTTCTAAAACAGCATTGTACTCGTCTGTTTCAGGATTTCTTAGATGTTTTGGATCTTGGGCGCCGGCTTGGCTCGCCGCAAAATAGGGTCCTTCGAGATGCAATCCTAAAATATTTGGACAATCTGCCTTTTCTAAATCTACCGTATTAAATAAATCAATGTAGTCAAGTAAATTTTGTTTTGATCCTGTAATTGTAGTTGGTAAAATAGAGGTTGTGCCATGTTTTAGATGTGCCTTTGCTGCGGTATAGATGCTTTCTACATCGCCATCCATAAAGTCAGCCCCTCCAGCCCCGTGTGTGTGTACATCTATAAATCCAGGCGAAAGATACTTTCCAGCAACATCAACAATGATATCACCTTTTAAACATTCAGTACTGTCAAAATCAATTTTTTCAATCTTAGTACCGCATACTTGCAAATCGCCTTGTGTGATTCCAGTAGGCGTAATAATCTGTGCATTCTTAAATAGTATTTTTTTCATAATCATAACCTCATTAACTTATTTAATTTTTTTCGCAAAAAGCAACTAGCTTCTCTATTCCTTAACAATCGTTATCCTTCAATTTTATATAAACCAACAGAATTTCATCCATGTAGTTTAATAAATGTGTTACGAATACATAGAAATAAATAGAAATAATTTAAGATACAATATCTTAACTTTTCATTAATATAGCATACAAAATCTAAATTGCCAATATATTTTATATTTTTTTATAAATAAAATATATTTATTATGAAATTTTATAGATTTATTATGAAACAAATAGAAATTATATTGCATTATTTTCTAAATCGTGTTAGTATTTTAGAATATGTTGAAAATTGATACTTTTCAACACATCCCTTTATATAAACTATTCAACAGGAGAAAAAATGAAAATTTCTATTTCAAAAACCCCACAAGAGTTGGGTAAAAGTGCAGCAGCACTCATTGCAGAGTTATTGAACAAGGCTATTGCAAAGAATGGCAATGCACGCATTATTTTATCAACCGGTGCTTCACAATTTGAAACTATCGATGCCCTTGTAGCAGAAAAAGTTGATTGGAGCAAGGTAGAAATGTTTCACTTAGATGAATATGTTGACTTGAGCGAGAGCCACATTGCAAGTTTTAGAAAATATCTAAAAGAAAGATTTGTTACAAAACTTCCACTTAAGAATGCTTATTTTGTAAATGGCGAAGGAAATGTAGAAGAAAATATTGCTACGTTAACAGCAGAACTTCTCAAAGCACCAGTAGATGTTGGTGTAATTGGTATTGGAGAAAATGCACATATTGCGTTTAACGATCCACCAGCTAACTTTGACACACAAGAAAGCTATATGGTTGTTACTCTCGACGAAAGATGTAAACAACAACAAGTAGGCGAAGGTTGGTTTGCAACTTTAAATGATGTACCACAAAAAGCAATTACAATGACTGTACAACAAATCTTAAAATGCGAAAGCATTGTAACGTGTGTACCACATGCTGTAAAAGCAGAAGCTATTAAAAACACACTTACAAGCGATACAAACCCACAAATCCCAGCTTCTATACTTAAAACTCATAAGGATTGGAATCTCTTTATTGATTCTGCTTCTGCAGCTGGATTTGCAAAATATTAGTTACAATTATTCGATTTTTTCATTGAAAATAACACAATTTTGTAAGTCGATTACTATTAATATAGTATGGACGAAATTATTTTTGATGAAAAGGATGCTCTGCAAACAGAAATTGATCCCATAACGCAACTTGCCCAAGATGCTTATGGGATTTCTTATTTATACCCATGGCAACGACTTGTTATTGCTAACATTTTGGATGCAACACAGCGTTCCGAAGCAGATAAGGACAAGGAAGAACTTGGTCAGCAAGTAGTACTCTTACCAACAGGTGCGGGAAAGTCGCTGTGTTTTATGGTACCGGCTCTTGCTCTCAAGGGGTGCACACTCATTTTTTATCCACTTTTAGCTCTTATGGCAGACCAGGAGCGCCGAATGACTGAAGGTGGTATGCCGCCTGTAGTATTCCGTGGTGGTCAAACACCAGAAGAAAGAGCGAAAAACTTTGAACGTATAAAAAAAGGGGCAAAGTTTATTCTTGCAAATCCAGAGGTTTTACAATCAAAGTCGCTTTTACAAAAATTAAGTGAATGTAATATTGAGCACATAGCTATTGACGAAGCCCACTGTGTCTCTGAATGGGGAGACACATTTAGACCAGCCTACCTTGAACTTGGTAACATAATTAAAACATTAGGAGTAAATACAGTAACTGCTTTTACAGCTACGGCATCCCCTACTGTGCTTGAGCGTATAAGTGATATTCTTTTTGATGGAAAGGGACATCTTGTAAGAAGCGACTCAGATCGTCCAAATATTCACTATTCTGTAAAGTATGGGTACATAAAAGAGCGGTTACTCTTAGACTGCCTTATGCAAAGCGAACGACCGCTCATTGTATTTTGTGGAACACGCCACCGCGCAGAAGAAACAGCTCGACTGCTTCGCTTTTTTTTGGCTGCCCTTGGAGAAGATTCGCACGACACCGTACGATTTTATCATGCAGGCTTGAGTCGCGAAGAAAAAACCATTACCGAAAAATGGTTCTACCCAAAAACAGACGGCATACTCACCGCAACTTGCGCCTTTGGTATGGGTGTCGACAAAAAAGACATCCGAACCGTTATTCATTTAGACCCACCAACTACAGCAGAGGCATATATACAAGAGGCAGGGCGAGGTGGTAGAGACGGCAGTATAGCACAAGCCGTTTTGCTTTGGAGTCCCGAAGATAGCGAAAAAGCTAAAACATTCGAAAAGGGGTCTCGTCAACGGGTACTGGAAGATTTTGCAGAGCTCAGGTCTTGTCGAAGACAAGTTTTGCTCGATGCCCTTGGAGGCGAACAAGTAGCATGCACAGGATGCGATATTTGCAACGGTACGGCAAATTTTGAATATTCAGATAAGGCAACAACTATTCAGTTTCTAAAAAGACATAAGTCTCAATATACACAAAGAGAGTTTGAAGCGGAATTAAGAAAAAAAATGAACGCCATTAATTTTGAGCACTATGGATTACATACTTGGGACGTTACAGATATTCATCGATTGGTTGAACAGCTCATAAAGCAAAACCATATACGAATACATCAAGATATTTTTCGTAAAGGGCTTGTATACTAATAAAAAAAGATTATTACACTAATCGGGGTCGGGTATTTCGCCCACATCATCGGTAATTTCGTTGTCCATATCAGAGACAGCCGACGGCAAGGAACGCTTTGCACGCCCCCTATTCTGTTTATTTGGATTTCCGGGCTTCTTTTGATAAGTTGAAATATAAATAATAAAATTGAGGTAAAGTATAACCGCTAAAAAAATGAGGATAATGCGAAAATCGGTAATGAGCTTTAGAAAAATACCTAAGAGTTCTGCCATATATATATTTTCGGTACATTCTTCTTAGTTCTTGACCATTCTTAGAACACACAATACAATGCTTACATGTCTACTATTGGAA
>CAYJNB010000072.1:0-9396 GCA_964371205.1 uncultured Treponemataceae bacterium | reverse complement strand
TATATGCACCATACTGAACAAGTTCATCTTCTGATAGATGTACTGAGGCTGCAATCTTAGTAATAGGTTCTAGTGTAGCTTCTTGTGCAATTTGAATATCTGTTTTCATTATACATTCTCTTTATTTGATTTTTTTCTAACACCTCTAAAAGCTGTATCTAAAATACTCTTATCTATTTTTTGAGTAAACAAGCTCACGATTGGAACAATAATAAATGGGGCAATCATTGCAATAGAAGATGCAAGTGCTGAGTTCTTTGTACCTAAGATAAAAAAGAGTGTAACTGCGCAGGTAATACCGCTAAATAAACCGGCATAGGCTCCTGCCTTTGTAACTCTCTTCCAAAAGATTCCGTAAATATACGGAGCCATAAATGAGCCAGAAAGTACACCCCAAGAAAGAGACATGAGTGTTACAATAAAACCGATTTGCAATTTAGAAATAAGATATGAGCAGAGAATAAATACCCCGCTTAATATACGCATCATTGCAAGTGACTGTTTATCCGAAACATTTGAATGAAGATAGCCTTTATATAAGTCAATAGTAATTGCTGAGGAAGAAACAAGAATCATCGAAGCGAGAGTCGACATAGAAGCAGAAAGTACTAAAAGCATAATAATTGCAACGAGAATCTCTGGTAAATGTGTAGAAATCAAGCTTGGTACAAGCTGATCGTAGTTTACAGAACCAGTTGCCATCCGCGGAATACTTTCTAGGTCAAAAAATACATGACTAAGTGCACCTGTTAAGTAAGCTGAAACTCCAATAATAAGTGCAAAAATAGTTGTAATAATTGCTGCCTTTGGAATTACACTCTCGTCCTTAATGGCATAAAACTTTTGCACCATTTGAGGAAGCCCCCACGTACCAAAACTAGTCATAAAAACAAGAGATCCAATTTGTAAGGCGCTTGGGCGAGATTCTAATGGTATGTTTATTTGGTAATTTGCATTAATAGCTGCAATAGCCTCTGCAAATCCACCTGCTTTTTGTGTAAGGAGAACAACCATTGCAGAAGCTCCAATAATCATAATAAAGCCTTGAATAAAATCGGTAATAGTTACGGCCGAATAACCACCAAGGATTAAGTAAATACCAGTAATTCCTACTAAAATGATGAGTGCAAAGTCAAATGAGATACCAAATGTTGACTCAAATAAATGTCCGAGCCCTTTAAAAACTGAGGCAGAGTAGGGTAATAAAAAAATAAATATTAAAACCGCAGAAAACATTTTTAAATGGTCAGAGCCATAGCGGGCTTCGAGGAACTCAGGCATAGTCATAACATTAAGATTTTGTGTCATGCGTCGAGTGCGGCGGGCAAGTATTATCCATGCTAAGCAGGCCCCAAAAAATGCATTTCCTAGGGCAATCCATAGAGCGTTTAGGCCAAAGTTCCATCCTTGCGCGCCTGCAAAGCCAATAAAAATTACTGCAGAAAAATAGGTTGTACCATATGCGAAGGCAGACATCCAAGGACCAGTCGAGCGACCTCCTAAGAAAAAGTCATTTACTGTTGTGGTTTTGCGTAAGCACAAAACACCAACCGTTACCATTACTAGCAAAAAAACGAGTAACAAAATTAAACTATACATATATACAACCTTTTTAGACTGCTGCTCAGCATTTAGAACGAGCTATTATTTAAGTTGCTCTAGCTCAAGTGTTTTTGTAGGCATATCGCAAACTTCACTTGGGCCAAAGTACTGAATCGCACCTGGTAAAACAAAACTTGTTTCGATAGCCCATTTATCGCGATTTTTTTCAAATTGTTTGAACGGTTTGCCATCTAGTTCAACTAGGGCTTTTTTTATAACTGGTTTTTTTGAACCGTGGCGTTGTTCCATATTCATAAGCATTGTAAGTGGAACGCCACCTGCAAGCCATTTATCTGTTGAATCTTTTAAGTTGCGTACAGAAGAAAGATATCCTGTTACGCCGCCTGCAATAAGTAAGAAAGCAGTGTAGCCGAGTGAGTAGCAATAATCTGCATCAAAGTTTGAAGGAAATGCACATCTCCCCTCGTAGCCAAAGAAATGACAGTATGAACTAAAAGTACCCTTGTATGTTCCATCTTTTTTCATTTCTGCAAGGCGTTCTTCAACTGCAAGTGCAAAGAGTTTTTCGGTATCTATGCGAGAAACTTGCACATTTCCGTGTGGATCGCGGTCTGCTAAAAATTGAGCAGCAATTGCTTCTGGTAAGTCAGAGAATGTTTCGTATGCCTCAGAAGACAATTTACTTTGAAGCCAAGCTTTTTTATCAAAGAAGTTAGCCAGTTCTGTAAATTCAGCTTCATGTTCAGCCATGGTATCATTTAATTCAGCGATTAGTTTTTTCATTGCAGGAATAAACTCAACAACGCCTTCTGGAATAAGAATAACACCAAAGTTTTCTTCATTATCTGCTCGTTTTGCAATAACAGAACACATATCATCTACAATATTTCGAAGAGTCATTTTCTTTGCTTCTACTTCTTCAGAAATAAGACAAATGTTTGGTTGTGTTTGTAGGGCACATTCTAGTGCAATATGACTTGCCGAACGACCCATTAGTTTAATAAAGTGCCAGTATTTTTTAGAACTGCAACAGTCCCTTCCAATATTTCCAATAAGCTCTGAATATGTTTTACATGCTGTGTCAAACCCAAAGCTTGTTTCAATCATTTCGTTTTTTAAGTCACCATCAATAGTTTTTGGACACCCAATAACACGTGTTTTTTGACCATTTGCAACAAAGTGTTCTGCAAGTAAGGCGGCATTTGTGTTTGAGTCATCTCCCCCAATAACTACAATTGCGTCTAAATCCATTTTTTTTGCAGTTTCCATAGAAGATGCAACTTGTTCAGGTGTTTCGATTTTAGTGCGACCAGAACCAATAATGCTAAAACCACCAGTATTTCGGTGTTCATCAATTATTTTATCGTTGAGTTCAATGTATGTACCTTCAATTAAGCCAGAAGGACCATTTGAGAATCCATATAGTTTTGATTTTGGGTTTGCTTTTTTTATTCCATCATAAAGCCCTGCAATAACATTATGTCCACCTGGGGCCTGGCCGCCAGAAAGAATAACACCAACTTTAATTTCATTTGCATAGTTAGGGTTTGAGCCTTTTTCTACTAATGCGATTGGTTTTCCATAAGTATTTGCAAACAATTTTTGTACATCAGCCTGATCAGCAACAGCTTGTGTGGCATCCCCCATTTTTAGAGCAATGCTATCTAATGATTCTTGTAAAATTGCAGGCATCTTTGGTTTATATTCGTATCGTGCCTTTTGTAAATTTGAAAGTGCCATAGTTTCTCCTCTTTATGTCCTTTATTTTAGTATATAAAATATAAAAATACATTGCAAGAGCTTTGTATATGCTTTATAATGCCAGTATCTTTATATAGTAACTTATATATTCCAAGAGGAGTTTTTGAATGAGTAAACATCAACGAGAGACATTAGGAAGCCGACTTGGCTTTTTATTTTTGTCTGCAGGATGCGCAATTGGTTTAGGCAATGTATGGCGTTTTCCCTACATTACTGGAGTTTACGGCGGAGCAGCCTTTGTACTATTGTATTTAGTTTTTTTAGTAATATTGGGTCTTCCAATTATGGTTATGGAATTCTCTGTTGGTCGTGCTTCTAGAAAGAGTGTAGCAGGCTCATTTAAGGCGCTTGAGCCAGCTGGAACAAAATGGCATGTGTTTAGCTATTTTGGTGTAGCAGGAAACTACCTGTTAATGATGTTTTACACAACTGTTGCAGGCTGGATGCTTTCTTACTTGTATTACATGGCTAAAGGGGACCTAAAAGGGTTATCTCCAAACCAAGTAGGCGATTTTTTTGGTGGCGTGCTTGCAAATCCAGGTTCACTAATTTTTTGGATGATTTTAAGTGTTTTAATTGGTTTTTCAATTTGCGCTTTAGGCTTAAGAAATGGTGTTGAAAGAGCAACTAAGTTTATGATGGGTGGTCTATTTGCACTCATGATTGTACTTGTTGCACGTTCTGTTACCCTTGATGGCGCTGCAGCAGGACTTTCTTTCTTTTTACGTCCAGATTTTTCTGCAATGGTTAAGCAGGGTCTTGGAGAAACTATTTATGCTGCTATGGGACAAGCCTTTTTTACACTTAGTATTGGAATCGGTTCTATGGCAATTTTTGGAAGTTATATAGAAAAAGATCAAAGTCTTACAGGCGAATCTTTGAGTATTCTTGGTCTAGATACTGCAGTAGCTCTTTTAGCAGGTTTAATTATTTTTCCAGCAGCATCTGCCTTTGGTGTTGACGTAGGCGCAGGTCCGGGTCTCATTTTTGTAACGCTCCCTAATATTTTTAACGAAATGGCTGGTGGACAATTTTGGGGAACATTGTTCTTCCTTTTTATGAGTTTTGCCGCTATGACTACTGTTGTTGCTGTGTTCGAAAATATTGTTGCCTTTGCTATGGATCAACTACATTGGTCACGCAAAAAGGCGGTAGTAGTTAATATCTTTGTTGTAATACTTCTTTCTTTGCCTTGTGCTCTTGGGTTTAACGTACTAAGCGGTTTTGCTCCAATGGGAGAAGGATCTGTTGTGCTCGACTTAGAAGACTTTATTGTAAGTAATAACCTTTTACCACTAGGCTCAATGGTATACCTCTTTTTCTGTTGTTATAACAAAGGCTGGGGATGGGATAACTTTATTGCAGAAGCTGATGCAGGGCAGGGAATAAAGTTTCCAAATACTATGGCAATTAAGGTATATGTAAAATACGTAATTCCCACCATTGTAGCTATAATATTTGTGTATGGTTATTGGGAAAAGTTTTCAAAGTTTTTTCAATAGCTAGGTAGCAGTAAATAGAATTATCGAAGAAAAAAGCCCGTTAATTGAAATAATTAGCGGGCTTTTGCATTTTACTATACTAGTTATTGTTTTGTACTTAGAACAATTGTGGGAACAATGTTTGTGGTACGTATAACCAGAAGTTAGGGAACAAGATTAATAATAAAAGAATTACTAAAGAAGATAAGAAGTAGGGAAGTGTTCCCTTAAATGCTTCTTCTACTTTTATACCACTAATTGATGAAGCGATAAGCAAGCAAAGTCCGTATGGTGGAGTAACCAAGCCGAGTGCTAGAGTTACAACAACAATAAGACCAAGAATTACTGGGCTTACACCAAGTGCTGTAGCTGATGGAAGAATAATAGGCACAAACAAAATCATTGCTGGAACAGCATCCATGAATGTTCCCACAAATAAGAAGAATGCCACAACAACAAAAAGGAAAACAACACTACCGCCAGGGATTGTTGTAAAGAATTGTTGCACAGCAACATTTAATTGATAATAGCTTAATAATTCGCCAAGTGCATTTGCAGTTGCAAGTGCAAATAATGAAAGTGAAGAAAGCTTCATCGTTTCAATTAAGATACGAGGAAGATTTTTAACCTTGATTGTTTTGTAGAAGAAAATTCCTACAACCAATGCATAAATACAGGCAAAAGCTGCTGACTCAGTGGGAGTAAAGTATCCAGAAACAATACCACCTATTAAGATAATTGGTGTTAAAAGTGCTGGAAGAGAATTAAAGGTAAGCTTTAATACTTCTTTTACCGGAGTGCGCTCTCCTTGAGGAAAGTTCTTTCTTTTTGAGTAAAAGCGAATAACAGACATCATTGCAAGTCCAAGTAAAATACCTGGAACAATACCAGTCATAAATAGTGCGCCTGTTCCAACGTTTGCAATACCAGAGTAAACAACCATGGTAATACTTGGTGGAATAATTGAACCGAGCGTAGAAGATGCTGCTGTTACACCAACAGCTGTTCCCTTGTCATATCCTTCTTTTTCCATTGAAGGGATAAATATTTTTCCTACTCCAGCTGTATCTGCTTGAGATGAGCCAGAAATTCCGGCAAAAATCATAGACACAAGAACGTTTGCGTAAGCAAGTCCACCACGTAGGTGCCCAACCGCTGCAGTACAACAATTGATTAATTTTTGTGTAATAGCACCTTCGTTCATAAGGTTTGCTGCAAGAATAAAAAGCGGAACGGCAAGAAGGGTAAAACTGTTCAAGCCATTAAACATTTTTGTAAATACTACAAGGTTAGGAATTGCATCAAGCGAAAAAATACCTGCAAATGAAACAACACCAAGAGCAAACGCAATTGGCACTCCTAACCCAATAAAAGCTATGAATAGTACAACTAATATAATTCCCATTAGTTTTTACCTCCCTTTAGGCTTTTTATGTCCGTAATAATATGATTGATTAAATAAATAGCTGATGTAGCTCCGCAAACGGGAAGACATAGCCATGTAGGTCCTCTTTTAAAATCGGGCAATGAAACCCATTTATAGTTCCAAAACTGTTTGGTAACTTTATATCCGTAATAAAGCATTAAAATTGCAAAAAAGAGCATAATGCAAGAAATAATAATTGCAATAATTGTTTTTTTATTTCCAGTAAGCATGTCGCTTAAGGAAGTAAAGGCAAAGTGGCGTCTTTCGTATACCATTGCCGCTGCACCCATAAATACAGCCCAAATAAAAGAATACATAGCAACATCTTCAGTCCAAAGAGCTACAATTCCCAAATAACGAGATAGTATCTGAAAAGTTACTGTTACTAAAAATACTAAAAGAAAAAAACCACCAACTGCAATTTGGAGTTTTTGTAAACCAGAAATTACTTTGTTCATCCTGCCTCCTAAATTTCTCAATGAATTAAAACGAGTTTGCTATAGCTGTTTGTACAGTATAGCAAACCCGATAGTTACCCAAATTGCCTAGTTACATTACTAGGCTAGGGGCAATATAAACTATTTGATTGCACGAATCATTTCTAATTGTTCAACCATGTCGTTTTCTTGTGCAAATTCGTCTTGGATAGGCATTGCAAGTTCTACGAACGCATCAATGTCCATATCTTCGAAGTTTACAACAGTTGCACCATCAGCAATAACTTTTGCTTTTGATTCTTCGAACATTTTGTAAGTAACTGCTCTTTCTTCTGCTGTTGCAGCAACTGAAGCTTCGTTAATCCAAGCTTTTTGTTCGTCTGTTAAAGAGTCGTAGAAGTTACCGTTCATTAAGAATAAACGTGTTGTAAAGTCGTGGTGTGTTTCACTTACGAATTTACCGTTTGCTGTTTTGTGGTGTTCTTTTTGCATAAAGTTTGTATAGTCGTTTTCTGCTGAATCAACAACACCTTGTTGTAATGCTTGATATAATTCACCCCAAGCTACAGATGTAGGAATAGCACCTGTTGCTGCCCAGAAAGCTTGTTGTACAGGTGAGCTTTGTGTACGAATTGTCATACCATCCATATCTGATGGTGTAACAATTTTTTTCATACCATAGTAATCACGAACTGAAGAACTCCAGTAACCCATTACACGGAAGTTATTTCCTGTTTTATCAAGGATAATATCTCTCATTTCTGCACCGAATTCGCCGTCTACAGCTGCTTCCCAGTGATCAAAACTGTTAAATAAGTAGTTAAGAGAGAAAATGTCTACTTCTGGAACACCAATAGCAGTCATAAATCCAGGAGAAGCTACAACCATTGAAGCAGCACCGAGCTCCAATTTTTCAATGAGTTCACTTTCATTTTCACCAAGTGTACCCTTGTGTACAGTTACTTGAATTTTTCCGCCAGAAATTTCTTCTGCTACTTCTTTGAATTTATCCATACCGAATGAGTAAGGATTGTCTAAAGATGTTTGGTTTGATGCAATGATCAAGTTTAAAACACCGTCTTTACCTTCGCTAGATCCACCAGCGAAAACCATAGCTGCTGCAAGAATAAGTACTGCAAGAACTAATCCAAATTTTTTCATAAAAAATCTCCTATACGCCAAAGCGTAATTTTTTATTTTTACATACATAAGTATGCAATTTCCTTTATTTGTAGACTATAACAAGTCAACACTTACTTTCATTACAACCTTAAGAATTTCCATAGGTTTTGATACTGCAACAGTTGGGCGATGCACGTCTGAAGGGAAGAAAATTGAATAACATCCTGGACTTGCAGTAATAAAGCCTTCGTTTTTAACTTCTTTGTAAAAAATTAAGTCGCGCTCATCAAATTTTTCGTCAATTTCGTACTCACCGGTATCAGGAGTAAACCCGAGTTTTTCTTCTCCAGTTACTAAAAATTGTACATCGACATATTTTTCGTGAACTTCAGGGCGAGCCTCAGCAATTTCTTTTGTTGTTGCCTTAATAACTTGAGCGTAAATTTCTTTACCTTGTATTTCGTAAACTCCCGGTTCCATACTCTTAAAATCTGTTTTTTTAAGATAATCTAGTGCTGTTTGAATTGCCTTTGGATAAGTGTGTGTTAGATCCTTAGCGTGAATTGATGAAAAAATCATTTTACTCATACTCCTTTAAAATATTTTGCTACAAAATCGAGTTCTGCAATCGATTTCCATTTCTGGATATGGTAGCATACTTTTTTGTATGTTTCAACATATCATCCTTGTTTTTATTAGGAAAATCTATTGTTTTTTTCTTAAAAAATAATCCTTTTTTTCTTTAATAAAAAAAAATAATTTTTCATAGAACAGTTGCTGCAGATTAAGTTGTTCCATATTCCTTTAGTTCTGCTTGTACAACAAGGTGCTGTGATTGAGGTATTTCTCCGAGGCTTTCGATAAGAATCTCTGCAGCCATTTCACTCAATAGTTCAAGTTTGTTGTCGAGAGTTGATAACTGTGGAATACATATTTGACCATACAAGCTGTTATTTACCCCAATTATAGCAAGGTCGTTTGGAATTGCTACATTCCTTTCTGTAGCTGCTTGCAGGCCTCCTGCGGCAGCAAGATCTATTGAATAAATAATACCGTCAACATCTGGATGCTCATCTAGTATTTTTTGTGTAATCAGATAGCCACCCTGCAAAGAACTTTCTAGTGTATTGTAAATTACTGCTTTGTTATATTCGTCTGTGTAAGATTCCATGGCCTTTATATAGCCTTCCTTTTTCTTTAAGTTAGAAGGCGAGATTGAATCGAGTACAAAGATAATCTTTTTTTTTCCTTTCTTTTTTAATGCATGTACGCACTGTTCTATGCCGCTTTTTTCGTCAACTACAACGCCAGTGACATTAGGCAAATTAATATAACCATTTACAATTACAACAGGTATTTTTGGTATATATTTTTTTATACTATTAGCAACTTCTTCCGTCTCAAACATTGAGCCCATAAGAATAAGACCTTCTATGCGTCGCTTTTCTAAGATTTTTATATAGTCGCACTTTGTTTGTTCTTCAGGTCCAGTACTCATAGTTATGCAACAATAACCTTTTTTTGTAAGATTTTGATTAATAATAAAGGCACTGTTTATATGGTGTAGTAGACGAATGTCTTGAATAAGAATACCAATCATCTTGCT
>CAYJNB010000071.1:0-9437 GCA_964371205.1 uncultured Treponemataceae bacterium | reverse complement strand
ATCATATTTCCATGAATGTTTCTGAAGTTTGTCAACAAATTTTTGACCTCTGCCTGCCTTATGCAGAAAAAACCGATGTTCCGGTTGCCTACATCAATATTACTATTAATGCAGATTCTCCCTTTGTGGAAGAAACGCTTTTAGATTCATTTGATAAGATAAAGTGGGATACTCCCCTATCAACTGCAGAATTAACAGTTACGGCAATAGCAAATAGTAAGCACGAACAGCGCATTACTCTCATTTCGCTTACCTACTTTGAAGAAGATGGTAAAGCAGATGCCGAATACTTCGAAGACGCTCACTTTACACTATAATTAGTGCGATGAATTTTCTATATATTTTTACTACCATCTTGTGTGCAACACTCGGGGGATTTGTTGGTAAACAATTACGAATTCCAGCGGGGGGCTTAATTGGATCACTTGTATTTGTTTCTGTTCTTAACATTGCTAGCCCCATAGTAACCTACCCTGCACAAATGCGCATTCTTGTACAAATCATTTCTGGCGTACTCGTTGGGAGTCGCTTTACTAAAAATGATGTTTTGCGCCTAAAAGCAATGATGTTACCGGCAGGTATATTATCATGCCTACTCTTAGTAATTACTGTTTTATTTGCTTTCCTTATGGATTACTGTACTTCTGTAGACCTAACAACAGCTTTCTTTTCTTGTGCTCCTGGCGGTGTTTCTGACTTAGCACTTATTGCCTCAGATCTCGGAGCAAATCCTGAGCAAGTAGCCTTATTGCAATTAGGTCGATTCGCTTTTGTGCTTTTGTTTTTTCCAGTGTATATAAAAAAACGGTATTTAAATAAAAAAACACAAACATATGTACAGGTTGAATCAAGAACTGAACAAAATGATACACCAAAACCCGTATGCAACTTACTTTCAATTTCCTTAGGAGTATCTGGAGGCTTTTTATTTAGAGCACTTGGTATTCCTGCCGGTGCAATTATGGGAGCAATTTTATGTACCATCATAGGCAATTTTCTCGTTTCTCGTGTTTACTTTCCAAACATAACAAAGTTTATTATTCAAATACTTGCAGGCTGCTATATAGGTAGTCAAATTAATAGCGAAGCTATTTTATCAATACCACAACTAATTGTGCCTCTTCTGATTGTCTTGGTTGGTATACTGGTTATGGCATTTTTATGTGCAGTTATAATCCAAAAAACAACAAAACTAGACTATGTAACTAGTCTTTTTGCCTGCATACCTGGAGGAATTGCAGAAATGGGTATAATTGCTGATGATCTCGGCCTAGATACACCTAAAATAATTGTTATGCATACTGTACGTGTTATTGCTGTTATCTGTTTTTTCCCTATACTGGCAAATTTTTTCTTAAATTAAATTATTACTACATACTAACTTAGCTATTTCTACTTGAACAAAAAAAAGCAATAGTGTAACATTGTCTATACGCTTTATGTTATAATAGTATAAAGTTAAAGGAGTGTTGTATGTCTAATCAAGGGTTCTGTAAACCACCTGCTAAAGTGCTAATTTTCTTTTACCTTGCGATTCTTTTTCCTGCATTTTTTTCCTTATTTCAAATGATTTACATTGGAGTATATTCAGTTACTGAAGCTATTGCTTTAATGACTCTCCCAATTTTTTTACCCTACCAATTATTAGTGTATGCATCACCGGTAATAATTCATAGCAAGTTTATGAAAAAACTAGCGGCCTACGATGGATCGCCTGAAGCAATCGAAAAAGCAAATAAAGATTCAAATAATTATAGATTCGTTATTTTATTACTTCCAATTTTGGCAAATATAATTACCCCCATGATTGTAACAAGAGTAAATCTACTTATTGGAGCCGATGCAGACTGGCTCGGTTTAGTATTTAATCAAGTAGGTATGGGCTTAACCTTTGGTATTTTTTGTATAATAAAATCACTTACAGCTTGCGAAGCTTGGCTTGAGTGGCTTCCCTTTAAAAAAGAATATACATCTGTAAGCCAAAGAGCAAAAATAACATTAATGACCTTTTTTATTCTACTTGGTCTTTCTCTCGAATTTATTGCAGCACCATTATTACTTGGAGAAGAAGGTTTTACTACTGCTAACTTTATTAGTAGCGTTATTCCTGTAGCTGCACTAAGTTCTCTTGCAGGACTTTTTGGAATTGCAAGCTTTTCTACCGAAAACTCACGCATTCTTAAACGTATTACTAATTCACTCACAATGCTTGCCGAAAAGAAATATACCATCGAAGAAGTTCAAGTTCATTCTCGAGATGAATATGGTGTTTTAGCAAATAGTTTGAACCGTTTTTACAACGAAACAAAACAAGTGTTACGCGGAGTAGAAGAAACGCTACAGAAAAATGTTGCCGCCTCGAGCGAGGTTACCATGGGTGTCGACATGTCCGATGCTTGTGCAGAAGAAGTGCATAACGGGGTAAACACAGTCAAAGAACATACACAAAAACAAGGCTTAGATTTAGCCTCTGCAAAAGAGCATATTGGAAACATTCAAGCAGCACTAGAAAAGCTCGACCAAAATATTATTATGCAATCAACAAGTGTTACAGAATCTTCTGCCGCCATAGAAGAAATGGTTGCAAATATTAGATCTGTTTCAGATACGCTCGACAAGAATACCGAAATTGTAAAAGAGCTCACCGCAGCCTCCGAAGCTGGACACGTTAAGGTAAGAGAAACAGTTACCATCTCCGAAAAAATTCTATCTGAATCAGAAGGCCTTATCGAAGCAAGCTCAGTTATTCAAAGTATAGCTGCGCAAACAAACTTACTTGCTATGAACGCTGCAATCGAAGCTGCCCATGCAGGGGATTCAGGAAAAGGATTTGCCGTTGTTGCAGACGAAATAAGAAAACTTGCAGATGGTTCAAGTGTGCAAGGTAAGTCAATTTCGAGCAGACTCAACTCATTTAAACACTCAATTGCTGATATTTCGGCTAATATACAAGAAGTAGAAGAGCACTTTGACAACATATTTGTAAAAGCAGAAAATGTAGATATGCAAGAATCTCATGTAAAAAGTGCTATGCATGAACAGGCAGCCGGTAGTCAACAAATACTCGAAGCTATTCGCCAGATTACCGATATTACCCATGCAGTAAAAGATGAAACTTCAGGCATTTTAGAAGCAAGCTCTGTAATAGTTGGAGAGATTTCTAATCTCTCGGAGAGCAGTAGCAAAATTGACTTATCGGTCGAAGAGATGAGCAAAAAAGCTTCTGCAATTAAGAACTCTATTGGAACTGTAAAAGAGCTTACTACAGAAAGCACTTCTCGCATAAAAACAGTTTCTGCAGCAATACATGAATTTGACTTAAGAGATCTTGAGTCAGTTTCGTAATGCAAATCACAATTCAATTTTACGTGTATACATAAGCTCAATAGCACAAGCATTCTACAATTTTGTACGAGTGCTTGTTTTTGTATAATATATATAGTAAAATCTTATATGTGTTATATTTAGTTATATATTAGGAGAATTCAATGTCAGAAACTAGCAAATTAAAACCACCGCTATCAATGTTATTATTTTTTTATGCTGCGGTATTAGTTCCCATAATAGCTACACAATTACAGTTTATATACTCAGGGTTTTATACTATTAAAAATATTTTGCAAATTTTTACACACCCCTTCTCTATTGCATATCTAGTTATTGTGTGTGCTTTACCAGTTACTGCATTTAAAACAATTATGCATAAGGTACTACAATATGATGGAACTGCCGAATCTGTAGATCCAACTAATACAATTGGTACAGTTCTTGTAAACATTATTATTGCATTGCCAATAATAGTTAGTCTTGCAACTTCTTTCTTGCTTTCTCACCTAAACCATCTACTGGGAATACAAATAAATTCTCTTGGTATTATTTTTAACTCGCTTGGTGTTACCCTTACAATAGGGCTCACCTTTATTACAAAGGCACTTCTCAAATTTCAAGAATGGGAAACATGGCTTCCATTTGAGGAAAAACACAATCCACTTCCACAGAATGTGCGCTTTGGCATTCTTTCTTTATTCAACCTAGGTGGAATAGTACTTATATTCTTAGCAGCACCATTACTTATCCAGAATTTTACTGTTGAAGAATACATTTCTAACACTATGCCAATAGCAACTGTTTGTGTTATTGCAGGTATTATAACATTTTTAACCTACGCAGCAGCTAGCATAAAAATCTTACGTATCATTACTAATGCAATCTCTCAATTAGCAACTCGTAACTATACTATTGAACCCGTAAAATTAATTTCTCGGGATGAATATGGTGTACTTATAAACCACATTAACGATTTTTATGTAGAAACAAAGGGTATTTTACAGTTAGTAAATACAGCTTTAAAAAATATTCAATCATCATCACAAGAAATTAACTTGGGTATGGATATATCTAATGCCTGTGCGGATCAGGTAAGCTCGAGCGTAATAGATATAAAAGAAATTACTACAAAACACGCTCATGGATTAAATACTGCAAAAGATTTAGTTAATAGTATAAAAAATGCTCTTTTAAAGCTTGATCAAAGTATTTTACAACAATCATCAAACGTAACAGAATCTTCTGCAGCAATCGAGCAGATGGTTGCAAATATTAATGCAGTTACCGAAACACTCAACAAAAATAGTGCAACGGTTAAAGAACTTACTGATGCATCTGAGCAAGGTTTAGGAAAGGTACAAGAAACAGTTACCATTTCCGAAAAAATCCTTTCTGATTCAGAAGGACTTATAGAAGCAAGTGCGGTAATTCAAAGTATTGCAGATCAAACAAACTTACTTGCTATGAATGCTGCAATCGAAGCAGCTCATGCAGGAGAGGCCGGAAAAGGATTTGCAGTTGTTGCCGATGAGATTAGAAAACTTGCTGATGGTTCAAATGTACAAGGTAAGGCAATTTCTAGTCGCCTTACTTCTTTTAAGCAGTCAATTATAGATATTTCTGCAAATATTCAACAAGTAGAATCTCATTTTGACAAGATCTTTACAAAAGCAGAAAATGTAAATGCACACGAAAGCGAAGTAATGCGCGCTATGCAAGAACAAAATACTGGAAGTGAGCAAGTATTACATGCAATTAGAGATATTACCAATGTAACAACAACTGTTAGAAGCGAAGCAAGTAGTATCTTGGACGCGAGTACAACAATTGTAGATGAGATTGGAGATTTATCTATGCGTAGTAACGAAATCGATGATGCTGTTGATCAAATGGATAATAAAACAATTTCTATTAGACACTCAATTGAATCTGTAAATAAGCTTACTGCTGCAAACCTCGATAAGGTAAAGTCAGTATTTTCTACAATTGATTCATTCAAATTTGATAAAACTATATCTGAGTAGCTATCGCTTTTTGCTACAATCAAAACAGATATTGTATAAAGATTTTATGTACTTTAATAAAGTCACAATAATTTTTAAGGAGACAAAAATGAAAAAAATTATGCTAGTACTTTTAGTACTTTGTATTTCTGCAGTAGCCTTTGCAGATCCAGCCCTTGGTTATTGGAAAAGTATCAATGAAGAAGGTAAAATTACCGCAGGTTGGGAAATCTATGTTGAAAATGGAAAACTCTACGGTAAAATTGTAAAGGTTGCCGACCAACCAGCAGATGCACTTGCAGAGGAATGCACCGGCGAATACGAAGATTTTCCAGTTGCTGGCGATGTATCAAAAATGCCTCTAGTTGGAACTCCATTTATTTATGGCCTCGAAATGAAAAAAGAAGGGGAATGGAGAAAAGGTTCTATCATAGACCCAGAAAGCGGTAAGCTCTATGGATGCCAAATTACTTTTCACAAAGCAGGCTCTAAAAAATTTGCAACAGATACCTTAGAAATGAGAGGTAAAATAGGACCATTTGGACGCAGTCAATTCTGGCAACGTTCAAGTCTCGAAGAGATTCAAAGCCTCTAATTTTAGATTCTAATATACTGTATATTAAAATGCTTTATCAAAAAAGATAAGGCATTTTTTTTGCTTTAAATGTATATTTATACATTTAAATACATTTTTATACATCTTTTAATTGACAATATAATCTGTTTTCATTATACTTATTTTATCAAACCACTAGGAGAAATTATGAAAAAATTAGGTTTAATTTTATTTGCACTTGCAATGGTATCTTCTGTTTTTGCAGGTGGAGCAAAAGAGGAAGTAACTATAACGAGCGCTGCAGATTTAGCAGGAAAGAAAATTGGTGTTCAAGCAGGAACAACCGGAGAAATGTGGGTACAAGATAATGTAGAAGGTGTAAAAATGTCTTCTTTTAAATCAGGTATTGACGCAGCTCTTGATCTTAAAAATGGAACTTTAGATGCAGTAGTTTTAGATGAACTTCCTGCACGCGAAATTGTTGCACGTAACGATGACTTAGTGATTGTTACAGATAAATTTGCACGCGAAGAGTATGCAATTGCAGTAAAAAAAGGCAATACAGAATTACTTGCTTCGATTAACAAAACAATCGAAACATTAAAATCAAACGGTGGATACGAAGCACTTGTGTTATCTTTTATGCCAACAGACGGAAACATTGTAATTCCTTCAGTTGAAGCAACTGGATCAAATGGTACTGTAAAACTTGGTACTAACGCTGCATTCCCTCCATTTGAGTATGTAGACGGAACAACTATTGTTGGTTTTGATATTACAATGGGTCAATACATTGCTAACGACTTAGGAATGAAACTCGAAGTGCAAGATATGGCTTTTGATAGCCTTATTGCTGCAGTTACTTCAGGTGCAATTGATTTTGTTGCAGCTGGTATGAGCGTAACAGAAGAACGCAAAAAGAATGTAGATTTTTCTGTTCCTTACTATGAATCAGAACAAGTAATTATTATTCGTAAGTAACGTAGATTTTGCGTTGCAAAACGTATAAATGTACATAATAAGTCCTACTATAATTTGTTATGGTAGGGCTTTTTTATTTTAAAAATATATTGTATAATGCCTTATGTTTCAGTCATTTTACGACACAATTATTGCTGGAAATCGCTGGCAATTACTTTTACAAGGTTTAGGGATTACGCTCTATATTGCAATTTTTGCGATTGCTATTGGTACTATTTTAGGATGTGCTTTTGCTCTCATGAAGATTTCTAAAAACCCAATTTTAAGGGGAATTGCAAATCTATACACTACAATTATTCGTGGTATTCCGCTTGCAACGCAATTAATGATTTTTTACTTCGTTATATTTGCCCCTCTCGGAATGGAGCGCTTAACTGTTGCAATTTTAGCCTATGGTATTAACTCTGGTGCATACTGCACAGAGATCTTCCGCGCAGGTATTCAAGGGGTGGATATTGGCCAAATGGAAGCAGGCCGCTCACTTGGACTTACAAAATGGCAAACATTTATTAAAATAATTTTTCCACAAGCTGCAAAGGCAGCTCTTCCAACCTATACAAGCGAATTTATTAATCTTGTTAAAGAAACTTCAATTGTTAGTTTTATAGCAGTTATGGACTTAACAAAAGCAGGAGATATGATTAGAAATGCAACCTACAATGCATGGATTCCTCTCCTTGCCTGTGCTGCAATATATTTATGCTTAACCCTTGGCTTAACTAAAATTTTTGCAGTAATTGAAAAACGCCTAGCTCGAAGTGATAGGAACTAGCCATGAATATGATAGAAGTTAAAAACTTAGTAAAAAACTTTGGAACTCTACATGTTCTTAAAGATATAACAGAAACAATTGAACAAGGTAAAAGAGTCGTAATTATCGGACCGTCTGGATCAGGTAAAAGTACCTTTTTACGTTGTCTTAACCTTTTGGAACATCCAACAAGTGGAACTATTACGTTTGAAGGAACAGAAATTACGGCAAAGCATGCAGATGTAGATGGGCTTCGCCGAAAAATGGGCATGGTTTTTCAGCACTTTAATCTCTTCCCTCATCTAACTGTAATGCAAAATATTACACTTGCACCTCTTACACATAAGCTCATGACAAAAGAACAAGCCGAAAAACGTGCACGCGAACTACTTATTCGTGTTGGACTCGAAGATAAGGCAGATGAATACCCTTCTCGCCTTTCTGGCGGACAAAAACAAAGAATAGCAATTGTACGTTCGCTTGCAATGGATCCAGACGTTATGTTGTTTGATGAGCCAACAAGTGCTCTTGACCCAGAGATGGTAGGCGAAGTTTTAGAAGTTATGAAGCAACTTGCAAAAGACGGGATGACCATGGTGGTTGTAACGCACGAAATGGGGTTTGCACGTGAAGTTGCAGATGAAGTGTATTTTATGGATGAAGGTATTGTTGCAGAAAAAGGAAAGCCAGAACAGATATTTGGTAATCCCCAAAATCCGCGTCTAAAGCAGTTTTTACAATCCGTATTGTAGTAAACCAGTTTAGAGGCGTAGAGAATAGTTTATACATTCAGTAAAGTGTATGGTGAACTGTACATAGACTTTATTGATTGATACATAAGGAGATATAAATGAAGATTGTAATTCTTGATGGTTACACAGAGAACCCAGGCGATTTGAGCTGGGAGGGTTTTGAAAAACTAGGTGAATTAAAGGTATATGACCGTTCACCTTTGAACGATAACGCAGAAGTTATTAAGAGAATAGGTGATGCAGAAGTTGTTTACACAAACAAAACACCGCTTCCAAAAGAAGTATTTGACGCTTGCCCAAGTATTAAGTTCGTTGGCGTATTAGCAACTGGTTACAATGTAGTTGATGTTGCAACAGCTAAAGAAAAAGGTATTGCTGTATCAAATATACCAACATATGGAACAGCTGCTGTTGCTCAATTTGCAATTGCACTACTTCTTGAAATTTGCCACCATGTTGGACATCACAGCAACACAGTATTTGAAGGCAAATGGCAAAACTGCCCTGACTGGTGCTATTGGGATTTTCCTCTTATGGAACTTGCAGGCAAAACCTATGGCGTTATTGGATTTGGACGCATTGGTCAAGAATCTGCAAAAATTGCAAAAGCATTTGGCATGAAAATCATTGCATTCGATGAATACCAAAATGATGCTGGAAAAGAAATTGGTGAATATGTAAGTCTCGATAAGTTACTTGCAGAAGCAGACGTAATCTCATTACACTGCCCTCTATTCCCATCAACAGAAGGAATTATTAACAAGGCTAACATTGCTAAAATGAAAGACGGTGTTATTATCCTTAACACAAGCCGTGGACCACTCATTGTTGAGCAAGATCTTACAGATGCTCTTAATTCAGGTAAGGTAGGAGCTGCAGGACTCGACGTTGTAAGCTCAGAGCCTATTAAAGCAGATAACCCACTCTTAAAAGCTAAAAACTGTATTATTACTCCACACATTGCATGGGCACCAAAAGAAAGCCGCGGACGTCTTATGGACATCGCTGTAGCTAACTTACAAGCTTATGTAGACGGAACTCCGGTAAACGTTGTAAACAAATAAGTT
>CAYJNB010000070.1:0-9613 GCA_964371205.1 uncultured Treponemataceae bacterium | reverse complement strand
ACCGCTGACCTCAACCTTACCATGGTTGCGCTCTGCCGACTGAGCTACAGAGGCATGCTCAACGACCACAAACATTTGTGGATATTACGAGAGTTTAGCAAGAATAGCATAAAGCGCATATCTTTGTCAATAGAGCTTAGAGCTTCTACATATTATTTATAAAGTGTTTAGTCTATTATTTTTATGTAAAACGAACTACATCTTCGACTGCATGGCGAGGTCTTGCTTCAGGCTGTTCGTCTGCAAAGCCATACACAATTAAAGCTGCAACCGTTTCTTCGTCCGGCAGATTAACAATCTTTGCAATCACATCGCTATTTATTACTCCAAAAATGCACGTACCTACCCCTTTTGCGTGAGCAGCCAAACAAAATGTTTGACACGCAATACCGCTATCAAAGGCCTCCCAAAAGCCTTTTTTTGCTGGGTCAGTTGAGTCAGCAGCCTTACCTTCGAGCAAACCACTCTTACCTTTTGTGTAACTTAGAACTGCAACACCTTTTGCATTTTTTAGTGTATTCATATTATAAGAAAAGCCATTAACACCGCCTTCGCTAATCTTTGCAATAAGATCCGGAGAATCCACAATAGTATACTTTGCTACTTGTAGATTTGCCCAAGAAGGAGCAAACCGTGCTATATCGACGATCTCTTTAATGAGTTCATGACTTACTTTTTCATCTTTGTATTTTCGAATACTTCGACGTCCTAAAATTCCTTCTACTGCTGTCATATGCATCTCCTATGGTTAGTTTTTGACAGTGTACTTTGAGCAGAAACAAGATGCAATACGTATCTTTACAATGTTACATAATTTTACTTTTAAACAAAAAAAAGACTGCCTGAACTACCCTATTTCTAGAGTGTTCATAACAGCCTCTTTGACTAAATACTTTCTATTTAATTATTAATGACCCAAGTCCAAGAGAAACTTGAGGAACAAAAGTAACAAGAAGTAAAACAACTATCATTGTTGCATAGAATGGCAACATAGCTTTTGTAGCCTTCTCTAAACTAACCTTACCAACAGCACAACCAACAAAGAGGGCTGAACCAACTGGAGGTGTACACAAACCAATTGCAAGGTTTAAGATAAACATAACACCAAACTGAATTGGATCCATGCCGAGCGTTTGCACTACAACTGGATAAAGAATAGGTGTACAAATAATAATAAGTGGAGACATATCCATAATTGTACCAAGAACGAGCAACATTACGTTAATCAAAAGCAATAAAACAATTTTATTGTGAGATATTGATAACAAAGCATCAGTTACCATTGCAGGGATACGCAAATAAGCTAATAACCATGCAAATGCATTTGCTGCTGCAATAAGACTCATAACCATTGCTAGTGTGCGCAAAGAATTAAGAAGGATTACTGGAAGCTCTTTAAGAGAAATTTCTCTGTATACAAAAAAGGTTATAACAAAGGCATACACAACGGCAATTGCAGCGGATTCAGTTGCAGTAAACACACCCGATACTACACCACCTATGATAATTACCATTGTCATAATTCCTAAGAAAGCATCTTTAGAAGCAAGCAGTTTTTCTTTGAGTGTGTATTTTGCTTCTTTTGGGTATTTTCTCTTTACTGCGATAATATAGCTAATTACCATAAGAGCAACACCAAGCAACACGCCAGGAACAACACCACCGATAAATAAATTTGCAATCGAGACACCGCCGCCGGCAGACAAGGCAAAAATAATCATGTTATGGCTCGGAGGAATAATAACCCCCTGACAAGCACTGGTTACTGTTACCGCAACAGAGTAGTCATCATCGTACCCTTTGTCTTTCATCATAGGAATAAGCATAGTTCCGATAGAAGAAACATCTGCAACTGCAGAACCAGAAATTCCACCAAAGAACATTGAAGCAAGTACATTTACTTGAGCAAGACCGCCCCGAACTTGTCCTATAAGCGCATTAGAAAACGAAATAAGACGACGAGAGATTCCTCCTCGACCCATAATTTCTCCCGCTAAGATAAAAAACGGAATAGCTAACAAGGTAAACGAGTTAACCCCCGAAACCATACGCTGCATAACGGTCATCAATGGAACATTCAAGTAAAGAGCGGTAACAATTGATGAGGTTAATAATGTAAATGTAATTGGAGTTCTCAATATTAAGAGAACGACAAAGGTTCCAATAAGTATAAAGGTAGCAATTGTTGGATTAGGCATGTCCATTCTCCTTTTTAACAATCTCTAGAGCATTCTCTTTTATTGTAAATAAGCATCTAAGTGAAAAGATAAAAATAAAAAAGCCTGCTATGGGAACTACTAAGTAGTTAATCGAATTGGGAATATTTGTAGCGGGCAAGAAGGACCTTGCTCCGTTTATTGTCAATAAAATACCATAATAGAACATAACACAAGAAAGAACTGTTTGAATTACTTGGCGTAAGGCATACAGAGCTACATGAAAACCTTGTGGTAGTTTTTTTGGTAAAACATTAATATTAATATGCAATCGTTCTTGAACACCAAGAGCCATTGCAATAAAGGTGAACCAGATTATAATTACTAAAACAACTTCTTCAGACCATTTAATGCCCGAATTAAAAACATACCGTAGAACAACATTTGCAAAAACAATTACAACCATACAAACTAATAGAAATTGTGCAAGTGCTATTGCCGCAAGAAAAGCTTTATCTACTATTTTTGCTAATTTTTGAAAAAAAGTCACAACAACCTCCTTACTAAAATATAAACCGGACTGTTACGTCCGGTTTACTGTATTAAAAGCTAGTGCTTATTTTACTGCTCTAACTTTTTCGATCAATGCTTTGATTTCTGCAGTTTGTGCATCGTAGAGTGGTTGCATTGCTGCAGCGAACTCCGCTTGGTTACTTATCTTGTTGATTTCGTTACCAGCTGCACGCACTTTTTCTTCTGACTTCATTTCGTAGTCAGCCCAAGCTTGAATTTGAACTGCTTGGCAGTCTTTTGCAGCTTGGCGAATTAATTCTTGGTCTTCTTTTGACAATTTATCCATTGTTGCTTTTGAAGCAAGAATCATTTCTGGAACACGTGTGTGTTCGTCGATTGTGTAGTATTTTGCTACTTCGTAGTGACCAGCTGAGTCGTATGAAGGCCAGTTGTTTTCTGCACCGTCAATAACACCAGTTTTAAGACCACTGTATACTTCGCCGTATGGCATTGGAGTAGGAACAGCACCAAGAGCTTCTACAAGACCCATCATAAGAGCTGACTCTTGTACACGGATTTTCATACCTTTCATGTCTGCAACAGTGTAAATAGGTTTACTTGTGTTGTAGAAGTTACGAGCACCTGAATCGAAATATACTAAACCAACGAAACCTTTTGATTCCATACTAGCAAGCATTTCTTCACCTATAGGACCGTTAAGTGTTTTCCATAAGTGTTCTGCATCGCGATACAAGTAAGGCATTTGTAATCCGTCGAGGATTGGGTTGAATGATGCAAGAGGAGAAATTGAAACACGAGTAAAGTCAATTCCACCGAATTGTACTTGTTCAATAACTGATTTTTCATCACCTAATTGAGCATTGTTGTATACTTCAATCTTGATTCTGCCTTCTGAGCGTTCTTCAACTAAACGAGCAAATTCTAAGTCACCGATAACTGTTGGGTATCCGTCTGGATGGTTATCAGCAAAACGAAGTACGATTGGACCTTCTTCTTTACCACCACCTGCAAACATTACAGATGAAGCGAGTAATACAAAGAGTGCAACTAAAATAATTTTTTTCATAATAATAACTCCTTGTTATGAAGTATAAGAGAAAAAAATCTCAAAAGGAAGACTGAAAATTTCAATAATTGCTTTTTTTTTTGCAAAAAAATCCAAATTTGTATATACTACATTATGATGTTTTACTCAGTCTTTATTACAGTAAGAAAATACCTTACAGCAAACTATCGCAGACTTTTGCTATCTTTTAGTCTATCTCTTGCATTACTCATGCTTGTAATTAGCCTTATAAGCTTTTTATTAGTTTTCTCTCAGGCAAAAAATATTCTAGAAAATACAAGTATTTATGAATATGTGTATACTCTTTCGAGCTCACTCAAAGACAATCAAAACCAACTTGAGGAATGGTTGCAAGATTCGTCTTTTGCCACAAAAAAATTTGATATTCAATCGAGCTTGCCAAAAATGTATGGAACCATAGAATATATGCGCCTAATAATGCAAGAAAATGCTGGATTTGGGATGCCTCTCTTGCGCGGTATAGAAAATGGATTATCCTATATTCGCCAGAAAATAATTGAAATGAATGAAGAAACAGATGAGGTAGCAAAATATGCACAAGCACAACACATTCTACAAACATATAGTTATCTTATTCGCTACGTAGATGGAGATATTCTGTCGGGATACCTAGCAATAAACGTTACTGGTATTGAACAAGCCCTTTCTCGCGAAAAAATATACCGAATCGCCGTCTTAGCAGGCATTTTCTTTATTCTACTAGTTTATGTTTTTTTTAGTTTTAGAATTACAAAAAAGCTAACTAGCCCTATAGAAAACATGGTAAAAACAGCAAGCGAAATATCTAAGGGTAATTTGGACATACCTGATCTTACATTAAGCAATACAAGCGAAATACGCTTATTGGAAGAAACGATAAACAAAATGAAACTTAACTTAAAAAAAGACATACAAATGATGGAAGAAAAAGCAGCACTTACCACTGAATTAGATGCTGCTCGCCTATCTGCACTACAAGCACAAATTCATCCACATTTTTTATTTAATACCCTAAATATAATTAATAGGACTGCAACGCAAGAGCAAGCTGAAAAAACCCAAGAACTCATACATGCTTTGTCGGGCATTTTTAGATATAATTTAGAGTATAAAAAAACAGTCTATTTACAAGATGAAATTGATTTTATTGAGCAATATATGCATATTCAGCAATCGCGATTTTCTGACAGACTGACCTATGTGTATACATGCAATTGCGATATCTCAAACGTTGTTATCCCTCCCTTCACGTTACAGCCCTTTGTAGAAAATGCAGTAATACATGGACTCTCTGAGAGTGAAGATGGAGGCGAAGTATCTTTAGAGATAAACCAAGAAAAAAAGAAGCTAAAACTCTGTATAAGCGATACTGGGGTTGGTGCTACAGAAAAGCAGATACGCGCATTAATGAGAGGAAAAAAACAAAGTACAGATGCAAACGCTCATATAGGTGTGCAAAATGTTATAAATAGATTACAATTATATTATAAGAAAAAGGCACAAATTCGAATAGAACAAAACGTACCCAAAGGATTTAAAGTAGTAGTATTAATTCCATACGAGGAGAATATTAATGTATAAACTTCTTATTGTAGATGATGAACCCTTAGAAAGAGAAACTCTTGAACTTTTTGTAAAACAAAGCAAATTACCCATTGAATGCTTAAAAGCTAAAAATGGCAAAGAAGCTGTAAAAATCGTATCTGAAGCAGCAAAAGATGACCCAATACACATTATTTTTTTTGATATCCAGATGCCCGTAATGACAGGAATGGAGGCAGCAGAAATAATTCATGCTGAGAAGCCGAATATTCTTATTGTTTTTTTAACTGCCTGGGGAGTGTTTGATCTTGCTCAACAAGCAATCAGAAATGGAGCCCAAGACTATTTAGTAAAGCCAGTAAAAAAAGAAGCCATAATTGATGTTCTTACAAAAATGATTGAAAAATTAGAAAACACAGCAAATAACACAGCTAGCGAATCAAGCGAAACTAAAACCATTTTAATTGAGGGCGACTCTCTAAGAAAACTGCGCGTTACCCTAGTTGAAAGTATTCTTGAAGGCAACGAACCCGACTCACAAATGATTGCACAAAAAATTATTCAATCGTGCAAACAAACAAGCAACCCCTTAGAGCAATTAAAACAACTCATTTCTGCCTTGTTAAAAACAATCGAGTCTCATATAATTTCGTGCAGTTTTGTAGAGTCTCCTACAAACAACTTAGCACAAGCAACAACTTTTTTAAAATCAATTATTTCGCAGTCTTGCACAATAATACTCGAAGAAAAACGAAATAAATACGAAAGATTCTTTTCTGAAATTGGAAAATACATTACAACGCATTATAACCAACAGCTTGAAATTGAAGACTTTGCAAAGCAAATAGATATAACTCCTTATTATTTTAGTAAGCTTTTTAAAGACTATGTTGGCATTTCGTTTATTGAATATCTTAGAACAGTTCGACTTGCAGAGGCAAAAAAACTCTTAGCACAAAAAATCCCAGTGAGTAAGGTAAGTTCCGCTGTAGGTTATACAGACACAGCATACTTTAGTCGTATTTTTAAGGAAGAATTTGGAGTCAGTCCTAAACAGTATAAACCCACTGCAGATATAACTAGTAAAAAAGCAGACTAAAAGAAAAGCTTTTTACCCTTTTACGGCCCCTGCTGTTAATCCACGAATAAACTGCTTAGACATCAGTAAATACAATGTAATTACCGGAATTGCAGAGAGGGTAAGCACGGCCAGAACCTTTGACCAGTCGGTTTGATATTGACCAAAAAGACGTGTTACGCCAAGTAAAAGCGTTTTTGAACTTTCTTCGCTGATAAAGATAAGAGGAAACCATAAATCATTCCAGAATGGGACAAGATTGTAGATTGCCACTGTTGCAAGAGCCGGTCTTAAAAGAGGCACAATAATTGTATGTAAAATATGAAATCGGCTTGCCCCATCAATAATACCTGCTTCGGTAAGTTCGCTTGGAATCTCTCGAATAAACTCAGTTAAAATAAATACAGAAATAGGTAACCCCATTGCAATGTAAATTGGAATGAGAGACCATATTGTATTGAGAAGTCCCATATCTCGAATCATTTCGAGTAATTTAATCGAAGCAATTTTTATTGGTAGCATCATCCCTGCTATCATAAAAAGAAAAATTATGTGAGAAACTTTTCCCTTCCAGTTTGCAAAGGCATAACTTGCAAGAGTTCCAATTACTAGGACGAGTCCGATTGATAAAATAACAACTATAAAACTGTTTTTAAAATAATTTATAAAGTCGCCATCAGTAAAGACTGTGGCGTAGTTTGCAAAATTCCATTTTTTTGGAATCCAAAAAGGATTTTCGTAAATTGACAATCTATTCTTAAATGAATTTATAACCATTACCCACAACGGAAACAGTACAATGAGAGACCAAACGCTCAATATAATATGAGAGAAAATGTGCTTGTTTTGTATTTTTAAAGATGCTGTTTTCATAGAAGTATCCTAGTTTTTAGTTTGAGTTGCACGCAAAACTGGAATAACTCCGATTGCTAACACAATAAAAGTGATTGTTGCAATTGCAGCACCCATTCCAGTATCGGGAATTCCAATAGGGTGTTGCCCCGCAATACCTACTCGATAAAAAAGCGTCCCTATTAAGTCTGTTGCATACCCTGGAGCACCATTTGCTGTTTGCATTGCATACACAACATCAAAAGCATTAAAGTTATTTACAAATGTTAAAATAGAAACCATTCCTACAACAGGTAAAATCATAGGTAGATTAATATGCCAAAAAACCTGCCATTTACTTGCTCCTTCCACATGTCCCGCTTCAACAAGTTCCTCAGGGACATTGTGTAAGGCTGCAGAAAACATCATTGTAGGAATTCCAACCCATTGCCAGCACGAAACAAGCGCGACACAAATAAGGGCTGTTTCAGCCTGACCAAGCCAAGGTCTAGCAAGAGATTCCAAACCAATTTTAGTTAAAAGAGATTCAGACCAAATCGGATTGAGAATAAGCTTCCAAAGATATCCCGTAATTAAAACTGCAAGTGTAGCTGGAACAAAAATAATTGTTCGATACAAATTGGATAACTTCATAGTTTTATTGGTAAGCAAAACAGCAAAGAGAATCCCCAAGCAGTTTTGCACCACCATGTGAATAAGAAAAAATAGCCATGTATTCTTAAAAGCGCCCCAATAACGAATTGCATTTTCGGGGACGGTAAATAGTTTTATAAAGTTATCGAAACCCACAAAGGTTTTGGGCCCTGTGGGATTTCCACTAAAAAAACTTAATCGAAGTGAGTCTAGGAGTGGATAAGCCATAAAAACAGTATAAACAAGCAAGGCTGGAAATAAATATAGCAACCAGTACCATGCTGGAATAGTTACTCTGTTTTTTAGTTTATTCATATACACTCCTAAATCACTTATTATAATTACAGACCTGCTACATCGTCAGCAGCTTGTTTTGCTGTCTTTTCACCTTTCATAACTGCAATAACAGCTTGATCAATTGGTGAATAAAGATTCATTAAAGCAGGCCATACAAAACGTGCGTCTGTCTCTTTACCTTCGTTAAGTGCAAGGAATTCGTTTGCTTGAACATTTTCTAATGCGATTGGAAAATCAATCATTGGAAAGAAACCAAGTGGTAGTTTTTGAGAAGCTGCTGTTGCTCCTTCTTTTGTACACAACCAAGCAAGAAATGCTTTTGCTTCTTCTGGATGTTCAGTATTAGCATTCATAGTAATTGCCATATCTGGATGGAAAGTAATTGCAGTTTTTGAACCAGCAGGAGCAGGAATTGCAAAAACACCCCAGTCAAAATCTACATCGTTATATACACCGATTGTCCAAGAACCATCTACGAACATTACTGCTCTTTGGCTATTAAAAAGGATTTGACTGTCGTTATAGGTAACTGCCTCAAATCCATCTGGACAATATTCAGCAACATCTGCCATTGCTTGATATGCCGCAACAAAAGCTGCATCGTTTAGTTTTTTTGTACCATTTTCGTATTTAACACGTTCTTCTGCGCCACCAATGTAGTTTGGAAGTAAGCCAAGGAAGAAGCATTCAAAAATATCCCATTCTTCGCCTAATCCGTTTGCAAGAGGAGTATACCCTTTGCTTTTAAGTGTTTCGTTAAGTGCTAAAAACTCTTCCCATGTGGTTGGAACTTTTAATCCTTCTTTTTTGAAAACATCTTTGTTATAGTATACTGCATGAGAAACAGCAGCAAAAGGAACGGCAAACATTTTTCCATCAGGCATTTGCCATGGCGCACGGTTTGATGCACTAAAGTTTTCCATAATTCCTGGAATATCAGAAACGTCTGCAAAATAGCCAGCTTCGAATAATTCTTGCCCTGTTGCATATGAGCGAGCATACATTAAGTCTGGCCCTGTTCCACTATCAAGCTGCAAACGAAGTGTTGCGTTATAATCAGCTGGGTTAGTTGGCTTAAATTCAATTTTTACATTCGGGGCAACTTTACTATACTCTTTAAGAAGCTCATTCATTTGAGTAACATCGTCTGCTCTCCATGAACCCATAGTAAGTACAACCTTATCGCCCGAAGACTCTCCGCCTCCACCGGCAAAGACTGGCATAACACCAACGATAAGAACCAAGAGACACATCAATGCAGTAATTTTTTTCATACATACTCCTTATTTGCATTTTTTAAGCCTATGCTTTTTTCACAATTTATAGTATACTCCAACAAGTTGTATTTAACAATTTTTTTTTATAAAATAATTAAAAAAAATCTAAAATAAGGATTCTCTATGAAGGTTGAAACAAAATCAGATATTGAAAAACTATTTAATGCGCAAAAAGAAG
>CAYJNB010000069.1:1566-9623 GCA_964371205.1 uncultured Treponemataceae bacterium | reverse complement strand
ATCTGCATCATAACGGTCTTGGGCTGTTAAAACACCGGAGGCTTTATTTAGGACTATTACTGAATCGTCACTATAAATTGTAGTGTAAATTGATTTTTTTTTCATTTACTCAAATATACAGCATAATGCAAAAAATAGCTAGAGTTCTAAAAAACCAGTTTCCATGTTTATAACGCATGATTTTTTCACATTTCAATCACCTTTTTTTCAAATTTTGCAAATTTTTCTTGACGTCTAAAAAAAGTGGCTTTATACTTTAACAAAGATTTAGCTTTGCTTCTCAAACGGAGGAACTATGAAAAACATTTTGTGCTATGGAGATTCAAATACATGGGGAGCAATGCCTGAAACATTCGCTCGGTATCCTTGGAATGTACGTTGGACAGGTCTTATGCAAAACAAACTTGGCGATGACTATCATATATACGAAAATGCGCTAAATGGACGAACAACCGTTTTTGATGACCCTATTGAAGAAGGTCGGTGTGGAAAAGAACGCTTTGAAATAACCCTAGAGCAAAACAGTCCCTTAGACTTGGTTATTATAATGCTCGGAACAAATGACGTAAAGCTACGCTTTAATCTTACACCCTGGGACATTGCATGGGGAATGGATCTTTTAGTGAAATATGTTAAGAGATACCCCTCCGGTAAAAGCGGAAAAATTCCCGAAATCTTGATAGCTTCCCCCATTGTTTTAGGCGATACATGGGAAAAAACTATCCTCGGTAGCGTTTTTGATTCTACTTCAACAGAAAAAAGCAAGCAACTCTTTACGCTTTACAGCAAGATTGCAGAAAGTCATAAATGCCATGTGTTTAATGCCGCAGATTATGCCGAGCCGGGAACAGACTGTGTGCATCTTACAGAAGATGGGCATCGCTCACTGGCACAAGCCTTTAGTAAAAAGGTAAAAGAAATTTTAGGATAGGGGTTGATTTTTGCATAGTTTTATTTCTATTAAGAATTTGTCAAAATCCTTTGACACAAAACAGGGAATTTCGGAAGTTATTCACAATGTATCGCTTGATGTAGCCGAAAGAGAAAGAGTCTGCATACTCGGCCCGAGTGGGTGCGGTAAATCTACCATCCTTAAAATGCTCGGTGGTATAGAAACATTTTCGTCGGGCACTGTAGCATTTGACAAAAAAGTGTATGACAAACATCTTGACAAAGATGCTCTGAAAAATTTTGGGTTTGTATTTCAAGATTCAAACCTTATGCCTTGGCTGACTGCCGAAAAAAATCTAAAAATCATGCTTGATATATTCGGCTTAAAAGACAAGGCATGGTTAGATAGAATTGACTCAATGCTAGAACTGGTCGGTTTGCTTGACTATAAAAAGGCTTTTCCCCATGAGCTTTCAGGAGGAATGAAACAGCGAGTCGGCATCGCACGTGCTTTGGTACACAACCCCGGCATTTTGCTTTTGGATCAGCCCTTTGGCGCACTCGATGCAATAACAAGAAAGATGCTTTCTGCAGATATGCTACGGATTTCAACAGAAACGCAAAAAACCATGCTTATGGTAACAAACAATGTTGAGGAGGCTCTCTTTCTTGCTCAGCGAATAGTAGTTCTTTCAAAAATGCCGACGTCAATTTTAGATGTATTTGATGTTGATATTCCAGTCGAGGAAAGAACACATGATGCAATTATTGACAATAAAAATTATCAAGTACTCAGAGATACATTGCATGTACTTGTCAGAGCATATTAAGGTGGACTTTATGAATAAAATGAAAAAGAAAGATTACTTTGTAGATATACTGGCTCCCATAGCATTTTTTATTTTTATTGTAATTGTATTGGAGATATGTATCAGTATTTTTAATATTCCGCGGATTATCTTGCCTCGTCCAACAGCAGTGTTTTCCGAAACAATTAAGTATTTTGCTTCAGATTTGTTCATTTATATGATGGCAACCTTTTCCTACATTTTGGCAGGTATTTTAATTGCTGTTCCGATAGGTATTTTGCTGGCATCCGTATTTTCTCAATATCAATTGTTAGTTAAAGCGGTTACCCCAATTATTATTTTAACAATTGTAACTCCCATGATAACCCTTATTCCTGTTTTTAAGCTGTGGTTTGGATTTAGCCCCTATATTCGAATTTTGGTTGTTATTGTGCAAGCTATTCCCATAGTCACACTCAATACACTCTCCGGCTTTACAACGGTAGAAAAAGCTAAGCTAGAATTTATGAAATCTACCGGCGCAACAAAACTGCAAACTTTTACAAAAGTTATATTTCCAAATGCGCTTCCGCAAGTATTCACCGGCATAAAACTTGGCTGTATTTTTGCAACTATTGCAACAATCAGTGCAGACTTTGTTCTGGCAGGAATGGGACTGGGGGCTCGAATTATCCAGTACGCAAAATATATTTTACCTGAGTTGATGTACGGATGTGTTATTCTTATTGCAATTATCGGAATAACCTTTTATCAAGTAGTAAGTGCAATCGAAAAGAGAGTTATAGTATGGAAAAAGTAAAGTCTCCCAAAATCAAGTTTGAAAATGTAAATAAAATATTTAATACCGCTCGCCAAAAAATTGTTGCTCTTAAGGATATTAATTTTGAAGTACAAGAAGGAGAGTTTGTGTCTCTTATTGGTCCGAGCGGGTGTGGAAAGTCTACCATAATTCGTATTTTAGATAATATTATTGAACCGACTTCGGGGAATATTTTTATTGACGGCAAAGAGGTTACTCGAAAAAACATTAAAACATTTATCAGAAATATCGGGTTTGTTTTTCAACAACCGAATTTATTCAACTGGCTTTCCGTAAAGCAAAATGTTTCTCTACCGCTTAAAGTTTTTAATATTAAGGGAAAAGAATGGGACGAGCGAGTAGACTATTTGATTAATATGGTCGGACTTGATTCACATAAGGATGCTTACCCTACAGAAATTTCTGATGGAATGAAGCAGCGCATCGGCGTTATTCGCAGCATGGTACATGATCCGGAAATTATTCTTATGGATGAACCTTTTGGTGCCCTAGACACTATGACAAGAGAAGCTCTTGACTTGGAAACATTGGATATTTGGAGCAAAACAAAAAAGACTATTATTTTTATAACACATGATGTTGAAGAGGCAGTACTTGTGTCAAATCGAGTTTTTGTTATGGCAACAAATCCCGGCAGAATAACCAACATGGTCGAAATACCACTCCCCTATCCGAGGAATTTATCTATGCAAAAAGAAGATACATTTATTCATTTGGAACATGAACTTACCGGTATGATAGGTTCTTTGGATTTGAGTAAAATTAAATAAGGAATCGTGTATGAAAAAATATAAAGAAGCAATAACAAATATACTGGCTCCCCTTGTAATGTTTTTAATTTTACTTGCGTTTTGGCAGTTATTTGTAACCGTGTTTGCCATTCCGGTTTTTCAACTTCCGGGGCCCATTGTTATAATTGAACAAATGATAGAATACTCCGCTGAAATAGTACCTCATTTTTGGGTAACCCTACAAACGATTATTGCTGCTTTTTTGTGCGCCGTTGTCTTTGGTTTATTGTTTGCGTTTGTTATTACCAATTTTGCCCTGCTGAACAGTGTTCTTTCTCCGTTTGTAATTTTGATGGTCACAACTCCGCTTATTACACTCATGCCTCTCTTAATGATTGCTTTTGGGTTTGAAATTCAAGTACGTATGTTAGGCGTATTTATCCAAGCATTTCCTATAGTAAATATGAACGCTGCAACGGGATATACCAACACACCGACTATTCGACTTGAATTAATGCGATCTCTCGGCGCAGGTCGCTGGCAAACATTTAGAGAAGCTATTTTCCCCAGTGCAATTGTGGATGTTTTTACCGGAATAAAACTCAGTGCCATTTTTGCGGTTACGGCAACCATCGGTATTGAATTTTCATCCTCTAGTGAAGGATTGGGTTCTCGTATTTTGTATTACACCGATTTTTATAAAACAGACTTAGCTTTTGCGTGTATTTTTTATGTGGCAATTATAGGTGTTTTGCTTTACAGTTTAGTACTTTTAGCAGAAAAGCTGATTGTGAGATGGAAAAACTAAATTAAATGGTGGTAATCACCTTTTAATATAAAACTCTCTTTAGGAGGAAAAGAATGAAAAAACTAGGTTTTATAGCTGTGGCATTATTAATGTGCTCACTGGCTATAGCAGGTGGCGAAAAGGAAAGTCCGGCAAAAGGTGCAGACGGAATGCAAGAAGTTATTTATGTATTCCCCCGCACAATTGAAGTATTGGAAGATACTCCATTTTGGGCCGCTCTAAAAATGGGCTATTTTGAAGAAGAAGGTCTTAAGGTTACCCTTAAAGACGGCGGCAGTGATGACATTAAAATGGTAGCATCAAAACAAGCTGCATTTGCAGGACCTTCTCCAAATGTAGTATTGACAGCTATTGAAAGCGGAATGCCCGTTAAATCAATTCATCAATACGATGTTATAAACATTTTCGGTTTTGCGGTACCCGAAGGAAGCTCCATCAAAACAATGCAAGACCTAAAAGGTAAGACAATTGCGCTCGGCTATCCCGCCTGGGAAGCAATTTTTACACCGACTTTAGCTGCTGCAGGAATTGATGTAGAAAATGATATTACCTTCCAAGTTGTTGGTGAGCAACGTGCTGTAATGGTAAAAGAAGGCAAAATCGATGTTCTTGCTACATGGATTGGTGAAATTTATCAGCTTAACGGAATGGGCATGGGCTTTACCTACATGGACGGAAACGAAGTGCTTCCAAATTGTGCAAACTCAATCATTACACATGTTGATACCATTAAGAACAATCCCGAATTGGTAGAAAAATTCTCCAGGGCACTTGCAAAAGGAACATATTTTGTTTACGCAAATCCGGAAGCCGGCGCAGACATAGTGCTTGAGCAATTCCCTATGTTTCAGTCACAAGTTTCTTGGGAAGCTGCTGTAGCAATTCAACAGGGTCGTGTTGCACAAAACTTTGGAACAAATGCCGAAGAAAATGCATTCTTTATTAAAAACCTTGGTTTACATATTGAAGACCGCTGGGAAGAAAATGTTAAGTGGGCAGTTGATACCGGAATTATCAAGAATGCAATTGACCTTAGCACCGTATATGATAATAGTTTTGTTGACCTAGACTGGGATAAAGAAAAAGTCGAGGCAGATGCTAGAAACTATGTCTTTAAAGTAAAAGACAATATGCCTAAGTAATTTTTGTACAGTTATCTTATGGGGATAGGGAGTTAAAAATCAAAGCTGCAAGTAGCAACTCCCTGTCTCCTTGAAATGCCTTTACTGCATTAGACAACATAGAGCAAGAGGAGCAGCAATGATAAAAAAAGGTATAAATATTTGGTCGTTTCCCCAAAACGAAAAGCTTGACAAAGTATTTCGCATTGCAAAAGATGCAGATTTTGAAGGCGTTGAATTAACTCTCAGTTATGACGGTGAGTTGAATATTAACAGTAGCGAAAAAGATGTTTTACGTGTTAAAACAATGGCAACTAACGAAGGATTGGAATTGCCCAGCTTTGCTTCAATTTTTGCGTGGCATTACTCGCTTTCTGCTCACGATAAAAAGCTGCGTAACATCGGTATTGATTATCTTAAAAAACAAATTGAAGTTGCCTCCTTACTCGGCGCGGATACAGTTTTAGTCGTTCCGGGCTTTGTCGGAGTTGACTTTGACCCAGCACTCGTTGTTCCCGGAAATATCGGAACAGAATTTTTAGACAGTGAACGCGTAGTACCGTATACTGACGTGTATGAACGTTCAAGAGATTCCATTTCAAAAGTACTTGATACGGCAAAAGCATGCAACGTAACAATTGGAATAGAAAATGTGTGGAATAAGTTTTTACTTTCTCCGCTGGAAATGAAAAAATACATTGAGGATTTTCAAAGTGACTATGTTAAGTTCTTTTTTGATGTAGGGAATGTTATGGCAACCGGATTTCCCACTCAATGGATAGATGTTCTTGGCAATCTCATCAAAAAAGTTCACTTTAAAGACTATAGAAGAAGCGTGGGAACTTTGGACGGTTTTGTTGACTTATTATCGGGGGATGTTCCATACCCAGAAGTTGTAGAAAAGCTTGAGTCAATCGAATATAGCGACTATTGCATTGCAGAAATGACTCCTGCATACAAACATTATCCGTATCAAACAGTGTATAACGCATCCTCTGCAATGGATGCCATATTAAAGAGAAAACAATTTTTATAAAAACAAAAACTATATAGACTGTTTCTTATGAACGTCTAAGAAAATTGATTATCCACGGAGGATAAAATGTGGACAAAAGAACTTTTTAAAGTCAAAAAACCGATTATAGCCATGTGTCATCTTCAGGCAATGCCCGGAGATCCTATGTATGACTATTCAAAAGGCATGGACTTTGTTGTCGATAAGGCTTACGACGATTTAATAGCCTTGCAAAATGGAGGAGTGGATGCGGTAATGTTTTCTAACGAATTCAGTTTACCCTACCTCACAAAAACAAAGCCCATTACAGCAGCAAGTATGGCGTATGTAATAGGCAAACTCAAAAGCGAAATTACTGTTCCGTACGGAGTTAATGTATTGTGGGACCCCGTTGCCTCAATTGATTTGGCTGTTGCCTGCCAAGCACAGTTTGTCAGAGAAATTTTTACCGGCGTATATGCCAGCGACTTCGGTTTGTGGAATACGAATGTCGGAGAAGTTGCTCGGCACCGAGATGCTTTGCGTGCTAACAATATTAAGCTTTTGTTCAATATTGTTCCCGAAGCTGCAAAATACCTTGCAGACAGAAGCATTGAAGACATTGCAAAAACAACCGTTTTTAATAATCTGCCGGATGCTCTGTGTGTTTCAGGCGCAACCGCAGGTAGCGAAACAGACTCATCGATATTGAAAAAAGTAAAAGACACCGTTCCCGAAACAGTCGTTTTTGTAAACACCGGTCTCAGGATCAACACAATAGAAGATAAGTTGAGTTTTGCAGACGGTGGGGTTGTGGGAACAACATTCAAAAAAGATGGCAAGTTCTTTAATGGCGTAGAAGAATCCCGCGTAAAAGAATTTATGGATAAAGTAAAAAAATTCAGAGGAGAATAACATGAAGAACAAAAAAATTTTGTTAATTGTTGTCGCTGTGATGCTCATTGTAGCAGTCGTTATGAACTCAATGCAAGATAAAGCAGGAGCAGATGTGGAACCCATAACCGATAAGGTTTTTGTTACAGTACCAAAAGCGGTTGGGTTTAACTGGTTCAATAGAATGGAAGAAGGTGTAAAGCAGTTCGGTTCCGAAACAGGAATTCAAGCTTATCAACAAGGCTCCTCTCAATTTGATGCAGCATTGCAAATTCAAGTTATTGAAGACTTAATCGCACAAGGTGTTGATGTATTAAACATTGTTCCTTTTCAACAAGAAACACTTATTCCTGTTTTAAAAAAAGCTCAAGATGCAGGTATTCTGATTATTACACACGAAGCTCCCTATTTTGAAGAAGCACGTTTTGATGTTGAACCTTTCAATAATGCCGACTATGGTCGACACCTTATGGAAGAATTGGCTGCACGTATGGATGAAAAAGGTGAGTATGCCCTTTTTGTCGGTAGCCTAAACTCTACAACTCATAAAGCATGGGTTGATTCAGCTCTTGCATTTCAAAAAGAAAACTATCCGAAAATGCAATGGATTGGTGACTATGTAGAAACAGGAGATGATTCAAAAGTTGCTTACGAGCGAACAAAAGAACTTTTAAAAAAATTTCCTAATCTTAAGGGGTTCCAAGGCTCTTCTGCACTTGATGTTGTAGGCATTGGACAAGCTGTTGAAGAAGCCGGTATTTCAGACGCAACCACTGTAGTTGGGACAAGTATTGTTTCCTATACAGAAGATTTGTTAATAACCGGTGCTGTTGATATGATTTCTGGTTGGGATCCGGCAGTATCAGGTTATGCAATGAATGTTGTAGCAAAAAAAATTCTTGAAGGGGAAGAAATTACCAACGGAATGGATTTAGGCTTTGACGGTTACAATAGTATAATCTTAGACGGAAATACTGTTTATGGGCAAG
>CAYJNB010000069.1:0-1556 GCA_964371205.1 uncultured Treponemataceae bacterium | reverse complement strand
ATATCACAAAAGACAATATGTCTGATTACAATTTCTAAATTTTTGGGTGGTTTACATGAAGTCATTAATTGAAGTTGCTCACATAGATAAAAACTTTGGAGGTCTCAAAGCCCTAAAAGATGTCTCTTTTACAATCTATGAAGGAGAAAAAGTTGCCTTAGTGGGCGAAAATGGCTCAGGTAAATCAACCATAATAAAAATTATTTCCGGTGTAGAGGAGCCCAGTGCAGGAACAATAACCATTGGGTCCTCTACCAAAAAAAAATTAAAACCTCGGGAGTCTATTCGGGCAGGTATTCAAGTTATCTACCAAGACTTTTCCCTTTATCCTAACTTAACAGTTAAAGAGAACATTGCATCAAGCTATTTTTTAACAAAAAATACTTTTTTTGTCTCTTATGCAAAAATGGAAGAAATTGCAAGGAAATCCTTACAAAAAATCCAAGTTGATATTGATATACATAAACTCGCCAGTCAACTTACTATAGCCGAGCGTCAATTAGTTGCAATTGCAAAAGCTCTTTTGGAAGACGCAAAATTAATCATAATGGATGAGGCAACTACAGCTCTAACACAACACGAGGTAAAAAACCTCTTAGCTATTGTAGAAGATCTCCAAAAAATGGGAATTGCAATTATTTTCGTAAGCCATAAAATTGAAGAAATTGAAGCAGTTTCTGATCGGTGTATTTTTTTGAGAAACGGAGAAAAAGTCGCCGAAGAAAAAACATCCTCTTTGAATCACAAAACAATTGTAAAGCACATGTCCGGCATTGACTAAGACGACGAACGAACTGGTTCATACGACACAGAAAACAAAAAACAAATTCTAGAATGTAAAAATATTTGCACATCAACACTAAAAGATATTTCATTTTCTGTACTTGAAGGTGAAGTTGTTGGGTTTACCGGTCTTTTAGGTGCAGGGCAAACAGAGGTAGCTCTTTCACTCTTTGGTCTTGAAAAAATTACAGCCGGAGAACTTATGTTTGACGGAAAACCGCTGTCACTTACCTCGATACAAGATGCAATGCACTATGGGATAGGTTATGTAGCAGAGGATCGCCTGAATGAATCATTGTTTTTAGATAAATCTATTGCTCTCAATATGTCAGCAACCTTATATAATACCACCTTGAAAAAGAACAAGCTTATCGATGATAAAAAGCTTGTTGATTTAGTCACAACATGGAAAGAAAATTTGTCCATTAAAACAGATGACCTATCTCTTGCCGTTTCTTCCCTTTCGGGAGGTAATCAGCAACGAGTAGCCTTAAGCAAGTGGCTTATGCGCGATGATTTACGCTTACTCATCTTAAACCGTCCCACAGTTGGGGTGGATATTAAATCAAAAGATGAAATTAATGAAATTATTTCTGCTTTTACAAAAAAAGGAGTTTCTTTTGTTTTAATTTCTGATGATTTACACGAACTTGTACAGCTGTGCCACAAGGTTTACTTTGTTCAAAATAACAAGATCTCAAGATGCTTTGAAGGAGAGGAAATCTCTCTTTCTAATCTCAAAGATGAATTAAACAAGGAATAATCAATGAAAA
>CAYJNB010000068.1:0-9696 GCA_964371205.1 uncultured Treponemataceae bacterium | reverse complement strand
TGTACGAGGTAAAGTCATTAAGAATTTCTGGGTAATCTGGTTTTTCAATTGGTAACTCAAGAGAGTTTGGAATTTCTAAAGAGCCTTCGCGAGATTCTACGGGATTTATAAGATAATTTTTTATGGCTAAAAACTGGTTATCGTTTATATTGCCAGTAAAACAAAATACGCTTGCCGTACGAACAAGCGGACGCTCTTGTGCAGTTAGAAGTTGAATACATTGAGAGGCAGAGTCGGCTCTTTGGTCGTATTGCCCGGGAAGATATTCGCGCACTAAAACGCGATCTGCCTTAGGCATGTCGGTGTATACTGCATCTACCATGGGCTCAGAAAAAACGCTCACCACCGATTCATTCCATTGTGCTTCGTCTAAGCCTTGCGCATCATAGCGTACTAAAATGCGTACAGAGTCTAATTGTGATATATTGAGTTGTGTGCGAATATCCGAACAAAGTGATTGTGATTCAACATCAAACCCCTGTTTTTTTTCAACAAAAATGCGTCTTACTGACATAATTACCTCTCTTACTAAATTGTACATAATCTTTCGCAAAACTTCAGTTTTGAAAAAGTTTCTTTAGATGTATTACGATATTTAAAGTGTAAATATAGAACTACTAAGATTTACACTTTAAACTCATCGTGAACATTAAAAACTAACGAAGTTTTTGATGTTCAAAAAAGTAATTGGGATCTACCGATTTACCAAGTAGCCGAACTTCCCAATGTAGATGGGGTCCGGTTACCATTCCTGTTGCACCGGAAAGGCCAATTCTTTCACCTTGTTTTATAATCTGGTTTTCTTCTACCGAAAAACTATCTAAGTGATAGTATATACTGTATAAGCCAGGTAAGTGTTCAATTACAACAGAAAAGCCTGTAGAAATACGTTGCTCTGCCATTACTACTCGACCATCTGCACATGCAACAATTGGCGTGCCAATAGGAACTCCAAAATCAATCCCATGATGAATACTCGTTGAATCTGTTCCATTTGAGTATCTATAAATCCGACGATCGCCAAAAAAACCTGTAAGCCGTTCTGTTTCAATTGGCTTAATAAAATGCTGAAAATTAGTGGGACCAGTATAATCAATTGTATCAAAAAGTGCAAAGAGTTTTTCTATTTGTTTAGTTCGTTTTGTACTTGTATCGGTTCTAATTGTAGTATTTTTGCTATTTAAGGGAATAACTTCTTCTATAAACTCTCTTTCTAGAACAGTAATATTAATTTCGTCTATCAATGTAGTTTGTTCATATTTTCGAGTTAGGCAAATAGTGTACTGACCAGGTTGTAAAAATGTTGAAAGGGGAATAATAGCACGAAAATCTTTGTTATTCTTTTGTATTGGATAGAAATCTGTCTCAATCAAGACTTTTTTTTCTTCATTCTGAGTTGGTTGTGCATAGAATGATAGAAGAAACTCTTGGAGTGTCTCTTGCTTTTTAGAAAAAAATACTTCTACAAAAAGAGGCTCTCCTGGCAATATGGTTGTAGGATGGCTAACTCGAGCCTTGTTCAAAGCCTGTTCTGCATCTTTTTCTCCGCCACAAAACAGTGGGATAGCGAGAAGAAGCATACACAGTGCAAAAAACAAGATTCGCATTATTCTCATGTTGTTTTCACTACATCAGCTAAAATAAGCTGGGCTGTCTCTGTACCATTAAAGGTGTTTCGGTTTATTTGAAATACTGCATCTACAGTATCTCCAATATCAAAGTCTCTTTTAAACCGTTCCGAGCCTCCCCAAAACATGGCTGGCCATTGGTGAGAACCTCCTTTTAAAGTCAATTTTAAATGTTGACGCTCAGTTTTTCCTATAATGTCTGCTGCAGTTATTCTCAGATTTGTTGCCTTAAACTGTAAAAGAGGGTTACCTTCGCCATATGGTTCAAATCGGTCTATAAGTTTTAATATATCAGGATTAAGATATGAGTGTGGTAATTCTGCATCAATTATGAGGGTCTCTTCTTTTGTTTCTGCAAATTCAATGTACTGGGCTAAATTTTGTAATCTTTCTAAAAAAGCATTTAAATGTTGTTTTTTTAAACTAAAACCCGCTGCATATGCGTGTCCGCCGTGATTTATAAAAAAATCAGAATTTTGTGCCAAAAGGCCGGTTACATCATAGCCTCGTGTTGAACGTACAGAACCAACTTCAATATTATCTTCTAGTGAAGTTATTACTATTGCAGGAACCTTAAACTGTTGGCAAAGCTTACCTGCCACAAGTCCTGTTATTCCACGATGTACACGTTCATCAAAAACAACAATAAGTTTTTCGTCATGTTTTTTAAAACTATCAAACGATTGTTTCTCTACAAATGAAATTCCTTCATTGCCGATTTTTTTGCGTTTTTCGTTTAGTTCAAAAATAGCTTGTGCAAGACGTTCTTGCTCTTGTGGGTCTTCTTCTAAAAAAAGTTTAACCGCTAATTGTGGCTCATCTAAGCGACCCGCTGCATTAAGTATTGGAATAATATTCCACGACAAATCGGTGCTTCCAGATTTTTTATCAAGCATTTTTTGTCTAGCTAAAAGGTTTAGAAGCCCGCTTCGAGGTTTTATAGTGTTAAGCGATTTTAGTCCAAGTCGTACAAGAATTCTATTTTCATTTTTAAGAGGCATAAGGTCTGCAAGTGTTGCAAGCATTACTAACTGTATGTCATGCATATCCTTGGTACTAAATGTTGCTGTTTTCTTTTGTACAAATGTTACAAAAAGATTAAAAAAGGTATCTATTTCGCTTGGGCTAGAACCAGTATACTTTGCAATTTTAGAAAGAGAGGTAAGTCGTACAAGACTACTATCCTTTATTGCTGGTATTACTGTAGCAACCTCTGAACGAATATCGAGTAAGTTAAATTCAACTCCATCACCAAAAATTTGAGAGAGCATCTTTGCTTGCAGTGGTTCGTCCCAGACAAGAATTTGCTGACCTTGTAGAAAGGGGAGGAGACGTGTATTTTGTATAGAAACTGTACCAGGCACAACTGTTTCGCTTAGTCTATCAGTCTCTCTCATATTTACCATTTTTATACATTCAATTGTATACGCATCGTTGAGAGGGCGTACATTTAAGAGACACATTTCTTGTTTGTACAATTCGTTTTTTGCAAAGCGTAGTGCTGTTACAACCTTGTATGTAACACCGCAGCCTGCTAGTCCATCGAATGGATAACCGCAGTTTGCAACTTTTGGGTTAATAATCAATTCTGTATCAGGAAGTATTTCTGGTGCATTATGATGGTCTATTACAATAACTTCTATGCCTTTTTCTGCAGCATAGGCAATTTCTTCCACGTTAGATATACCGCAGTCTACGGTAATAATAAGGCTGCCATAATCACTTGCAAAGGCATCTATAGCGTCCTTGTTTAAGCCGTATGACTCGTTTCCACCAGGAATACGCCACTGTACATCTATTCCTAAGTCGTCTTTTAAACACTGATGGAGCATAACAGTGCTTGTTATGCCGTCAACATCTCTGTCTCCAAATATAAGTACTTTTTCGCCTTCATCTTTTGCATCGAAAATACGATCAACAACATCTTCCATGGCATTGAATAAATAAGGATTATGAAGATATCGTGGATCCTCTTCTAAATAATACAAATATTCAGAGTCTGCTACTCCACGCCGTGCAAAAATAGAGGCTGTAAGTAAGTCGCAAGAGTAACGTTTATGTATATCTTTTACCACTTCTGGTGCTATATCTTTTTTCTGCCAAATGCTCATAAATAGGCTTCCTTATAGCTGTTAGTATAATGCTTTTTAGAAAAACTATCTATAGGATTTTGCATATTTTCTGTATTTATGTTATAGTGCAGAAAGTGAATAGACATAGTCAAACCGATGCAATTGTATTAAATACTCGACAGGTGGGAGAAAGTAATAGGCTTGTTACACTTTTAACACGAGAAGATGGGTTGGTACGGGCTGTGCTTTATGGAGGTAGCAAAAGTCGTCTGCGCTCTCTTGTTTCTCCCTATCATAGTGGTATTGTTTGGTTGTATAAAAACAATCAAAAAGAGTCAATAAAAATCTCTGATTTTGATGCAAAACACTTTTATCTTTCTATTCGCGAAGAACTATATAAGTCTTGGGCTGCATCTGTTTGTGCAGAGGTACTCATTACCACTCATTCAGGAGGAGAAGCTGTTGATTTTAATGCCGCTTTTACTTTAGTGAACGGATTCTTTACCGGTTTGGATCTTGTATCAAATGAATTTGAGTGTAGAATGGGGTTAGTTCGTTTTTTATGGCGTTATTTAGACTTTTTAGGCCTACAACCAGAAAGCCATTATTGTATACATTGTGGGTCGACTTTTTTAGATGTAGGGGATTTTAAAACTAATCCTCCAGACAAAAAAAAATGTTCATTTTATTCTCCTGCAGATTCTGGTTTTATTTGTACTGATTGTGCAAGAGACTTTCCAAAAACACACCATCGTTTTGGTATTACAGATCAAACACGCTCTTATTTAGAGGCCATTGTAACACTATTGCCGAGCCAAGTGCGCAAACTACCAGTTACTGATATCTTACTACAAGAGATGCAGGGCATTATATTTTATTTAATCGAAAAAGCATGTGGAACAAAGCTTAAAACCCTCATTTAATAGTAAGTTTTAGAATGAAACAGAGGGTATTACTTGACAAAATACCGTAATGCATGCAAAATATTCAGATATGGAAGATACAATTTTAACTATTGAAGAAGTTGCAAAGTATTTAAGAGTCTCTGAAAGAACGGTATACGACTGGGCCCAAAAGGGCGAAATTCCAGCAGGAAAAATAGGTACTGTTTGGAGATTTAGGAAAGAAGATATCGAGAACTGGGTTAATGATAGACTTTCAGCTGGTTCTAAAACTTCTACACAAATTAAAGTTGAAAATATTTTATCTCCTGACAGAATTATCTTTCTTGATCATTCAACTAAGCACGATGCTTTAGTTGCTCTTTCAGAAACATTGAGTACAGCTCCTCAAATTAAGTTTTCTACTGAATTGTCGACAGAAATTCTCAAACGCGAAGAACTTATGACTACAGCTCTTGGTCGTGGTATAGCAATTCCACACGTACGCCTTTCTTCTGTAACTGATTTAGTTATGGCTGTTGGCATTAGTAAATGCGATATAATTGACTTTCATGCAATAGACGATGTACCTGTACGTCTTATATTTATGATTGCTGCAGCATATAACCAACATACATACTATTTACAAACATTATCGTTTTTTAGCAGTAAACTAAAGAATACTGATTTACGAGATGCCTTACTTGCAGCAAAAACTCCAGAAGAAGCATATCAATTGCTTATATCATAAATAGGAATACCGAGCCATTTAGAACCATCTTTGTGTTCTTCAAATATACTTCCTAAGTTAATATCTGTTGTTGTTTCTCCTAATAAATAATGTGTGTCAACAAATTCAATTCTAACTCCGCCTTCTGTTTCTAGTTCTATTGCTGCAAGTGCATGAGCATAATCTCTCGATACAAACAGAGTTGCGTTATATCCTAAGTGCCTCATAATAACAGTAAATAACATTGCTCTACTATCGCAGTCTCCGCCAACACCCTGAGCTAGGGCAGGTACCGAAGTAAAATCGCTTCCTTCAAAATTTCTTGCATAGGTAAACGTTTGTGTCCATTTTAGAATTGTATTTGCAAAATCGTAATCGCTCATGGCTGTATTACTGGTAATGCCTCGGTATAACATATCCGATGTTCTCTCAAGTCTTTTATACGCATCTCTGTAAATAAGGCGGTAGTAGCGCTGCCAAGCTTCTTGCCAAAGGGGTGAGTTTGCATACATACTTAAAATGTAAAATTCACGATCTACAATATATTGATTTGCTTCTGCATCTATTTTATCCATGCTAATGCTTATTGTTTTTCCATTCACTTGAATGTCTTGGCTTATAGTTCCTTCGTTTTGATAAATAAACGAAGTCATGGGGCCTGTTTCGTGCCAGCCCTGTTTATCCACACTTATGCTGTCCAAACACGAAATAAGTACATGCTGATAGGTTAATTCTTCTGCTTTTGCTGTAAAAGAAAGAAACACAGCATATCCCTTATTATTCTTTAATTCTATTGCTAAAATCCAGCCTCCCAAATCTTCGGCATTTAAAATCATGTCGAATTGCGCAATGGTAGTTTCGCTTTCTCTCCAAATACTCTGAGCAAAATTTGTAGTACGTGCACCTAGTTGTTCCAGTACAGACTGTGCAGCTTCTTTGGAGCTTGTTCTCTCTTCTTTTGTATAAAGTGATACAATAAGTTCTACTGGAAGACCTGCATTAGTAAAGTGGTAGCGGTTCTTACCGTTACCATCGCGCAGACTGTATCCCTCAGGTAAATCCATCGAATATCCCCATGCTCCATCATTTATGTATAAAGCAAAAGCTGAAGAAAATGTAAAACATGCTAAAAAAATACAAATAAAAAATCGTTTCATGCTACCTCAAAATTGACATAATTAATATAACTTCATATACTTTGTCGGATGAAATTACTACAAATATTATATGAAGACTCTCTTATCTGTGTAATAAACAAACCAGTGGGTCTTGCAAGCCAGGGTGGGCAGGGAATTGTTCACTCAGTAGATACGGTACTCGAATCACAGCTGGGTCAAAAGGTACACTTGGTACATAGATTGGATAAAGAAACAGAAGGTATATTGCTTGTAGGTAAATCTGCTTCAGCAGCACACACCTATAGCAAACTCTTGCAATCAGATAAAGTAAAAAAGCAGTATACTGCAATTTGTGCCGGCATACTCCCGCAAAAAAAAGGTGTAATTACCTCTCCAATACTGGTTCGTGGCGAACAGAAATCGGCCGATACAGCATATTCAGTATTAGAGAGCTATGCAAGCAGTATTGCAGAGAATGAATATATGTTTAGTAAAGTCTCATTAGTGCTTGGTAGTGGACGAATGCATCAAATCAGAATCCATCTAGCACAGAATGGGACACCAATTATTGCAGATGATAAATATGGAAATTTTAAATTAAACAAAGCTTTGCAAAAAAATTTTAAAGTTAAAAAATTACAGCTAGCTGCCACAACTTTAAGCTTTCCAGATGCAAAAGGGCAAATTCAGACGATAACTATTGATATGCCTGAACATATGAAAGATTTTTGTAAACAAATTTCAAAATAAAAGTAAATTGTTTTTAAATAGGCTTGACATAAAGATATATTTCCTACATCATGTAATAAGCAATGAAATATATGACTATAACACGTGCTTTTCTGGAAACTTTAACTTCCGCTGATTTGACATCCCTCGCAGATGAGTACGGCATTGACGTCCCTGACGGATTAAACCGCAGGTTTATAATCGGCGAACTTCTTCAAGTAGCGCAAAAGGAATCCTTAAGGCGTGAACAGAATAGCTCAAAACTGGAAGAAACCGAGGTTTCTATTCCTGATACAACTTCTGAACCACTTCCAAAATCTTACAACGAAACACAAATTACTGCACTTTTACGTAATCCTGCTTGGGTTTTTGCTTACTGGGATATAAAGGAAAGCGACTTACAAGAACTTCAAAAAATGAAAGAATTTACTAATTTTGCTTTACGAGTTATGTTTTTTCATGAAGGTTGCGAAGATGCACACGATTCGTATGATGTTCAGGTTAAACTTACCGATAGGGATCAGTATATACTAATGCCGCATGAAGCATCTGCAGTAAGAATCAATCTTGTTGCAGAATTACGAGGGCATCAAGCTCGAGGTCTTGCTAGTTCGGATAAAATAGTGTTGCCTAAGGGGTATCAACAGGCAACAGCTCCTCATTTGGACGAAGGAATTTCTCCAATCTTAGAATTATCGGGGTTAACGCAACTGCGAAAACACCACTACAATATTCACAGACAATCATTTTCATAGTAGGTAGCACATGTTAAAGAAAAAATTGGTTATCGTTTTAGTGGCACACCAGCCGTATGTACGTGAATTGAGCGAAAACCATGCAGCAGAAAAAGAGCTTATTTTTTCTGCAATTAATGACACGTACTTACCACTTTTAAAGATGTGTTCTCGGCTCGAAAAAGACTCGATTCCCTTTAAAATTCAACTTTGTATTTCTCCAACTGTTTGCGAGCAACTTTCAGACTCAGTTTTAATTGAAAGGTACTGCGAATGGATGGATAAATTAATTGACTTTGCAGAAGCAGAGTGCAGCCGAAATTCTTCAAATAACGAAAAATTAATGCTTTCTAAAGCATATCTTGCAGATTTAATTGAAAAAAGAGATGCATTCGACGTTGAATATAAAAGAGATATTCTTTCTGTATTTAATTCTTTTAGCGAAAAAAAACATATTGAGCTAATGGCAACAACTGCAACGCACGCTTGTTTGCCGCTCTATGCGGATATAAAAGAAGCTGTGTATGCTCAAATAGAGGAAGGACTTGTTTCTTACCGTGAGTATTTTACTGTAAATCCTTCTGGCTTTTGGCTTCCATATATGGGTTATACCAATGGTTTAGAGGATATCTTAAGATCATATGGTTTTACATACTCAATTCTAGACTCTCATGCCTTCTTATTTGCAAACCCAATACCACAAACAGGTATTTTTGCTCCAGTAATGTGCCCACAAAAACGATTTTCTGTTTTTGCGCGAGACTATGATACACCAGCCGATGTTTTAGACCTCGAAACTGGATTTGCGTCTACAGGAGTGTATGTAGATCAAAATAGAGATATTGCTTACGAAGCTTCTGAAGAAGATATGGCAGATTTTCTAGATAAATACAAGGTTCGCATTCCTACAGGCTTAAGCTACTATTCACGCGAAGAAAAATTGTACTCGCCAGAAGAAGCTTTAAAACAAACTGCAGAAGATGCAAAAAGCTTTCTAGACAAGAAAGCTAAAAAGCTCTCAGAAGCTCATGAGTTAACAGGGGGCGAGCTTGTATCTCTTGTTACTTGCATTGACGCAGTTGCTCTCGGAAAAGAGTGGACAGAAGGTTTTTCTTGGCTAGAAAATGTATTCCGACAAGCAGCTGAGCGCGACGATATAAAGATTAACAACTGTTCTACGGTCTTACGTAATGTAAACAAAGAAAAAGAAGAAGTAATTCAACCGTTTCCCTCTGTTGCCCTTGGTAGTGGCTATGGTGAAGACTTACTTGATAACTCAAATGACTGGATAATACGCTATATTCGTAAAGCTATTGAGCGCATGATAGATTTAACCGAACGTTTTCCAGACGATACTGGCTTAAAAGAGCGTTCTCTTAATCTAGCCGCAAAAGAAGTACTTTTAGCAATGGCAAGCGATTGGCCAAAGATGGTCTATGACCAATATTTTCCAAAATATGCTGCAGATAAGGTAACAGAACATATAAAAGCCTTTACCGTTGTCTATGACTCACTTGGTTCAAATGCAATCAGTACTGAATGGCTTACCCGTGTAGAAAAAGAACATACGCTCTTTCCGTATATAAATTATCGCATATTTAGTGTCAAGAAGTAACTATCATAAGGGGAGAAAACCAGCTACAGAGTTGCGAAGCTCCGCAGTTTTTCTCCCCCTTAAACCCTATTTTTATGATGAACTTCTAGTAGGTTGATAAAAAACAGGCACTTAGTGTACCTGTTTTATGTAACTAGTTATTTGGTAAATACCATTTGAGATGGGCTACCAACAGCGATCATTTTATTA
>CAYJNB010000067.1:0-9710 GCA_964371205.1 uncultured Treponemataceae bacterium | reverse complement strand
AGTAATTTCATAATGTCTCCTCCTGAAATTCTTATATTGAGTCCATTTTGTGTTAGATAGAGATTCAAGGAATGCAAAAAAAAGAAAATCAAGGAGGTGAGTGTACTATATGCAATGTGTATAAAATTATTCAAACACAAATTGTATGAACATATGTTTACTATTAACATCTGTAGAATGAAAAGGTTACAAAAAAACCGACAAGGCTTGCTTGTCGGCTTATTAGAAATTACAATTGGTTAAGTAATTGGAAAAAGAGGTAGCTCTTCTAAGAATATAATATCATCGCGTTTAGCTGCATCTCCTTCTGCAAGAATAGCAGCTTTTGCAACGACTGTTGCTCCTGTTTTTTCTAAGAGGTTTTCTATTGCTTGTAAGCTTTTTCCTGTACTTATTACATCATCTACAATAGCTACTTTTTTCCCTTTTACTAGTAGGGCATCTTTACCGTCAAGACAAAGTTGTTGAGTTTTTTGTGTTGTAATTGAAACAACTTCGTCTACAATTGGATTGTCCATGTACGGCTTAACAGTTTTACGAGCAACAATGTAGTAGGGTAAATCTAAAAGGCGAGAAATTTCGTGAGCAAGAGGAATTCCCTTTGCTTCAGCTGTTATGATGTAGTCAATGCCTTGTAGTTTTTCTGCTAAAAGAGGTGCTGCTTTTACAACTATCTCTGAGTCACCAAGAATAACAAAACTTGCAATAGCTAAATCTGGGGCAACTTGCATAATTGGTAAGCTGCGAGAAACACCTGCTACGTTTAATTCATAATATTTCATAGAGGTTTCCTTATAGTCCAGTAATATAGCGAGTAACAAAACCTGCAAGCATGCCGATAAACGGATCTGTTGCTGCAGTTACAACCATGGTAACGCCACCAATAACAGGACTTTCTGCGAATGCCGCAGGAGCATCATACCCAACAGTAACAACTGCACCGAGGATGAATAAGAATCCTGCAATTGCTTGTGAAGGAACAAAGCGACCAATTTTGGGTAGGAAACCTACAAAAAGAATTGCTGCCATAATGAGCATCATAATTACTGCAGAGGATACTGGATTAGGAGCACTTGCTGTAGCAGAAATAATTGCTTCAACTGGACCTCCTCCAAATAAAGCACTAGCTGCATCTGCAAGACCTGAGTAAATAGTTAAATTATCTATATTTGTGTTTGTTCCTGCGATTGAGCCGGTAATGTTACCAAAAGCAATATTAGCACCAACAGTTAGACAAGCAAGAGCAAGAGCTCCTCTGATAACATTTGGATTAATTATTGGAAGGTGTAATTTAATTTTTCCCATTTTTTCAGGCATAATAGATTTTCCTATTTCTTGGCGTGCAATTTGAGCTGCAACACTAGAGACTACGAGAGAAATAATTATTGTGTAAACGAGGTTCTTTCCAAAGAAAAAGTATACGCCAATTGCTGTAATAAGAGAGGTAAATCCAACAACCTTATTTTCTTTACACATATCTATAGCAATGCGAGCGAGCATAAAACCAACACCAGCCATCATACCATGAATTATCGCTGTTCCTGCAAAGTCAACAATTGCAGAGAGGAGTCCACTTAGTCCAAAAACAACCATGATAACACCGGCAAAAAATACCATAGAAAGTCTTTCGCGCAAGTTCTTACCCATGGTTCCTGCAAGTACAATTGTCTCAGCTTGGAAGGAAATTGGAGCAACCGAGCCTAAAGATAAACATGCAACAGCCCCGATAACAAAGCCAATTGCAGTAGGTACACTAGCAAATCCATAAGAAAGCGCTAGTAACCCTTGGGGAATACCGTTAAGTACAACACCTACGGCTGCCAAAATGTCTTGAAAAATTTCCATTTTTTCTCCTTGTTGTTTTAAAATTGTGCGTATTCTACTACATCGATATATTTATTTCAATACTTATAGGAAGTAAATGAAATATTATAAATATAAATGCAAAAATATTCCGATAACGGAATAAATTTTATTTTATATTGTAAAATTATTGAAAAAACTCCGATAATGTGATATATTATAAGCATGCAAAGCACAATATACCTATCATCAACTAAAATAGCAGATTATTGGATGGTCTCAGATAGAACAGTAAGAAATTACTGTGCCGAAGGACGAGTAGAAGGCGCTTTTTTAACCGGAAAAACCTGGAACATTCCAAGCGATGCGCAAAAACCAGAAAGAAAAAATGCAGCAGCCGATTTTCCGGTTACCTTACTCGAACGTTTACAAGCAGAAAAGGAAAGCTCCTTTGCCGGAGGAATCTACCATAAAATTCAAGTTGAACTTACGTACAATTCAAATCGAATTGAGGGAAGTAAACTTTCTCAAGAGCAAACACGCTATATATTCGAGACAAATACTATAGGAATTGAAACAACTGTAAATGTTGATGACATAGTTGAAACAGCGAATCACTTTAGATGTATAGATATGATTATAGATGCTGCTAATTATACCCTGAGTGAAGCATTTATAAAAAAACTGCACTATACGCTAAAAAACGGCACAAGCGATTCTCGCAAAAAGTGGTTTGCAGTTGGAGAATATAAAAAACTTGCCAACGAAGTTGCTGGAAAAGAGACAACGCCGCCAAAGAAAGTTTCTGCAGAAATAAAAAAATTACTCGAATCCTATAACAAAAAAAGTAAAAAAACGTTTTTAGATATAATTGATTTTCATCAAAAGTTTGAAGTAATTCATCCCTTTCAAGATGGTAATGGGCGAGTAGGGCGGCTTATTATGTTTAAAGAATGCTTAAAGCACGGTGTAACACCCTTTATTATTGATGAGCGACATAAAATGTTTTATTATCGCGGATTATCTAATTGGAAGGAGCAAACCGGCTTTTTACTCGATACCTGTTTATCTATGCAAGATACATTCAAAACATTCCTTGACTATTTTGAAATTCCGTACACTGATTAATTACTGACTAGGGCTGTGCAAAACACTACAAATTGTAACTTCAACTATGTAAAAATAAGTTGTAAAATGTATAAAACCATGATATGCTTGAACGCATAAGAAAGAAAATTCGCTAATGGAGATTGTTATGACGATACATGAAGCTTCAAAGGTACTTGATGCTCAAATTATTTGTAATGAAGAGCTTGCAAATTTAGAAGTTTTTTCTGCTTGTGGTGCAGACTTAATGAGCGATGTTATGGCCTTTGTGAAAGATCAAGTTATGCTTTTAACTGGCCTTATTAATGCACAAGTTATTCGAACCGCAAACCTAATGGACATTGAAGCAATTTGTTTTGTACGAGGCAAGCCACCTTCACAAGAAATGATTGATATGGCAAAAGATTTGGATATTATTCTTCTAGCAACAAAACTGCCTATGTTTTTAGCTTGTGGTAAACTGTACGAAGCAGGTCTAGTTGGTGGTGGAGTGCGAGAAATTTAGGCTATGCAATTTCATTACGATATTTCTGGTACAGATTTTTCTACCGCCGGAAATGCTTCAGCAGAAATGAAAAAGACTCTTCAGCGACTCGGGGTTGCAAATACTATTGTCAAAAAAATTGCAGTTGCCATGTATGAGGCTGAAATAAATATGGTAGTTCATGCCGGTGGTGGCGTTGCAGATATAGAAATAACCGATGATGCGGTTATAATTACTATGCAAGACGAAGGGCCTGGAATTCCTGATATTGATTTGGCAATGAGAGAAGGATATTCAACTGCACCAGAAAAAGTTCGAGACCTTGGTTTTGGTGCAGGAATGGGTTTGCCAAATATGAAACGGAACAGCGATTATATGGACATAAAAAGCGAAATTGGAAAGGGTACTACGGTTACCATGCGCATAGAAATCCTTGCAGAGGATACTGCTGAATGAGCACAGCATCGGATTATCATTCGGTTACCTTAGATGAGGCTTCCTGCAAGGGATGTACTATTTGCGTTACTGGCTGTCCTGCAGAGGCAATTAGAGTACGTGAGGGTAAGGCATTCATAATCGAAGAGCGTTGTATAGATTGTGGAGAATGTATTAGAAGATGCCCTCATAAGGCTAAAAGAGCTCGCGCCTCATCGCTAGAAATTTTAAAAGACTATCCTGAGTCTGTTCTGCTTACAGCGCCTTCATTTTATGCACAATTTGATTATAAATATAGTTTAGATGCAATTCAAAATGCGCTGCTACACCTTGGCTTTACGCATCTATTTGATGTTTCGCGAGATGCTGTGGCAGTTACTGATATTACTTCAGAAATTTTACAAAATGAGGTTATCGAAGCAAAACCGCTAATATCATCGGCATGTCCTGCTGTTATAAAACTAATTCAAATACGATTTCCTTCTTTGCTACCAAATATTCTGCCTGTTTTGCCACCTGTGGAGATTTCTGCAAGGCGTGCTCGCAAAAAATATGGCGAAAACTGTGGAGTATTCTTTATTTCGCCTTGTCCTGCAAAAATTACTGAACTACGATCTCCAACTGGCTACGAAAAGTCAGAGATTAATGGTTCTTTCTCTATGGTAGATATTTATGTTCCACTTTTACAATCTCTTAAGACAGTTTTGGATTCAAAGAGTAATTTAACCGAGCAAGTGAGTGATTCTTATGCTTGGGCAGGATCGGGCGGTGAGGTTGATCTACTTAAAAAAGCTTACCCAGTTGATCAAAAATTGTCTTTAGTGTGTTGCGATGGTATTGAGCAAACAATTAGTATTCTTGAAAATATAGAAGCGGGTGTATTAAAGAACGTAGATTTTGTAGAAATTTCTGCATGTTCAGGTGGTTGTATTGGTGGATCTCTTACCGTTCAACCAGTTCCATTAGCACGTTCATTTTTACAACATAGGTGTGAGGCGGGTAAAAATGCAGGAGCTCTTCTAACTACGAGTAAAGAAGAGTTAACAATGCATCGTCTAACAAAGTCAGTTATACCGCGACCAGCATTACGCTTAAGCAGTAACTTTGTGGAAGCACGTAAGATGATGGAAAAAATGGAAACAATTATTAACAATTTACCTGGCCTTGATTGTGGCTCATGTGGCTCTCCAAATTGTAGATCTCTTGCTGATGACATAGTTCGTGGTAAGGCAAAAAAAGAAGATTGTATTCATATTTTAAAACAAGAATATGAGCGTTTAGTTTATGGAAAATAATGTATTAGGATTATAAGAAACAGATGGTGAGTGCAAATAAGAAAATAGTTAGAAATAAAATGATTCAAAAAATTGAAGATAAGTGTAATGCTCTTCGGCAGTGTAATACTTTTGTACAAGCCGGTCAAAAGGCGTGTGATTGTTTTTGCGATTCACTCTTATATAGAAATGCAGAGATTCTCTTACTCTTTTATCCCTTTGGGAACGAAATTCCGATTTTACCTATTTTGAACAGAGCTTGGCAAGATGGTAAACAGGTTGCTCTTCCTAGAATTCGCAGTGAAGAATTAGAAATTGATTTTTATTTACTGAATGCCCATGACTCACTTGCAGAGCAACTAGAAGAACATCCTTATGGCATGCTTGAACCAAGTGCAGGTTTAGATTTTTTTGATCCCGTTATAGATGAAGATAAAGAAAATGATCAACACGAGCAGAAGATTGTTGCACTTATACCAGGACTTGCTTTTAGTAAAGAAGGCATTCGACTTGGTCGTGGAAGGGGCTTTTACGATAGATTTTTAGAGAGGCTCGATGCAATTGAAATTCCTCTTGTTGGTACCTGTTTTTCATTCCAAGTTGAACAAGAAGTACCATTCGAAGTTCATGATAGAAATGTTTCTTATTTATTAACAGAGAATGGATTGATTGAACTGTAGCTTGTTGAGAAAAAAGCGGGTTTTCTCTAGTATTATTTCATTTACAAACTTTAGAAGTGTAATCAAAAAAAATGGGAAAACCAATTGGTTTTCCCAGATATTATAACGCGCTATTGAGCGGTTATTTCAAGCTATTACAAGTTATTGGGTATGTTTTACTTCTTCTTCAAATATTTTACGCTATCTAATGCGACGGCGGCGATAATAATTAATCCTTTGAATACGAACTGTAGGTTTGTGTCGATTCCGAGGAAGGTGAGACAGTAAGTAAGACTTGTAAAGATAATTACACCAAGTACAGCTCCTCCAATTTTACCGATTCCACCGTTAAACGAGATTCCCCCAACTACACAGGCCGCGATAGCATCTAGTTCATATCCTTGTCCGGTTCCGGCACTGGCATTTGCTTTGAATGCTTCAAAAAATGCCCCAAAACCATAGAAGATACTTGCCATAATAAATACGCCCATGGTTACTTTAAATACACTTATACCACTTACACTGGCTGCTTCTGCATTTCCACCTACGGCATACATATTTTTACCAAAAATTGTTTTGTTCCAGATAAACCAAGCAACACATATAGCAATGAGTGCTGGTATAATTAGTTTTGGAAAGGTAATGTATTGCCCATTCATTACTCCAAGAATCCAGCGGCCTCCGAGTAAGTCTTTAATGTCTGCATCAATTGAACCAACTGGGGTTCCACTTGTTCCAAAAAAGAGTAAGCCGTATATAATTAATTGAGTCGCTAATGTTGAAATAAATGGATGAATTTTTAATCGTGCTGTAAAAACACCAGCAAATGAACTAAACATAACACAAAGTACTACAGAACAGACGAGTGCCATTACTACACGAATGCCCATTGGAATAGGAGTAAAGTCCCATGGTCCCATGCCAAAAAAAGTAACAATATTTGGACCTGGGTGTAAAATAAGTCCAGTTACAACAGCTCCAAGTGCAACCATGCGCCCAACACTCAAGTCTGTACCCGCAAGCAAGATAAGCCCTGCAACCCCGAGTGCATAGAACATGCGAGTTGAGGCTTGCTCAAGAATAGTCAAAATATTTGGAATCGATAAAAGGTTTCCACTTCCTGAAAGTGGAGCAAGAATAATACATACAATAAAGAAAACCAAGATTGCAAGGTAAAGTCCATTTTCTAAGAAAAATTTTGCTGGTGTAGACTTATAGATGTAGCTTCTAAACTTTAACGTCATATCTTCTGAAAAATTTGTTTTACCATTGCGTAAACTTCTGTTCATTTGAACGTGATCTACAAAGGCTTGATTTTTTTCGTCTTTGCAATGTTCAACTGCTGAATTATATTTATTTTTTGCATCAAACAATGCAGATTGCAATTCGTATCGATGTGCGCTAATTTCATCTTTTAGTTCTGCTTGTGCATCTGTAGATGTTTTTCCTGCATATTCAGCATGAATCTTCTTTTCGGTTTCTGCAAACTGTTCTTTTATCGAAGTAACTTCTTTTGCATAAGATTCTTTTAAGTTTGCAATCTCGGCATTTTGTACTTGAATTGCTTGTTTTGTAAGCGTGCTTGCGACATTGTTTGAGTAAGCAACTGCTTCTTTCGAGAGGCTTGCTTCTTCGGCTTTATTCTTTTGCGCAATAGACTTTGCTTTTTCGAGTTCTGCAGCATTTGCAGAAAGTAGTTTTTGCCGCTCATCTGTAGAGAGCATTTTATTTTTCTTAATTGTGTATGTAACTTGTTCAAGTTCGAGCACCTTATTTACACCATCTTTGCGTAAATCAAAGAGCTTTTGTGAGTATTCAACAAGTTTTGTATCTTCGTTAAGTGACTTTACCTGTGATGCCATACGTATCTCCTTATAAATATTTTGCTGAAAGTCTCAGCAAGGCTTCTTGGTCAGTATCTTTTGTATCAACAATTCCAGCAAGTTTTCTATTTGACATTACAGCTATTCGGTTAGTAATGCCCAAAATTTCGGGCATTTCGCTCGAAACTACGATAACTGTTTTACCTTCTTTTGCCATTTTAATAATTAGCTGGTAAATTTCGTATTTTGCACCTACGTCGATACCTCGAGTTGGCTCATCAAGTAAGAATACCTCTGGCTGCCTTTCGAGCCATTTACCTATAATTACCTTTTGCTGATTGCCTCCACTAAGAGAAGTAATTAAGTCTTCGACAGAAACACACTTAGTTCTCATTACTTCCACTTCGTGTTTTGCAGCTTCGTACATTTTTCGCTCAGACAAAATACCTGCTGTCTTATAACTTCCAAGGTTAGTAATTGTTGTATTAAATTGAATACTTGCCTTACCAAACATTCCGTTAAACTTACGTTCTTCGGTTACGAGTGCAAAATTATAGTCCATTGCTTCTTTAGCATTTTTGAACCGTAATTTTTTACCGCCAAGTATAATTTCGCCAGATGCAATGGTGCGAATACCAAACATTGCCTCTAATAGTTCGCTTCGTCCAGCACCAACTAATCCGTACAGCCCAAAAATTTCTCCCTTTTTGACGGTAAAAGAAACGTCTTCAAGAATAGGATCAAATTTTGTTGTAATATTACGGATTTCTAGATAGTCTTCGCCAGGGATGTTGTCTACATCTGGGAACCGTTTATCTAAAGATCGGCCAACCATAGCAGAAATAAGTTCTCCCATATTAGTTTCAACTGTAGGATGGGATAAAATCATTTTTCCATCACGTAAAACAGCAACCTCATTACAGATGTGAAAGATTTCGTCCATTTTATGCGAAATATATATAAATGATACCCCTTTCTTTTTTAAGTCGTTTATAATCGAAAAGAGTTTTGTAACTTCAACTTCAGTAAGCGAAGATGTTGGTTCATCAAGTACAATTATTTTAGCATCATAAGAAACCGCTTTTGCTATTTCTACCATCTGTCGTTGAGAAACAGACATAGTGCGCATAATTGCTTTTGGGTTTACATTCATGTTTAGAGATGCAAATAAGTTATTTGTATCCTGAAGCATTTTTCGCTCGTCGATAACGCCATTGCGTGTAGGGTAGCGCCCTAAAAAAATGTTATCGGTAACAGTTCTGTCTAGACATTGATTAAGCTCTTGATGAACCATTGCTACATGATTCTCTAGAGCTTCTTTTGGATTTTTAAAATGTATAGGTTTGCCTGCGAGGGTAAATTGTCCCTCGTCTTTTGCATAAATTCCGAACAAGCATTTCATCATGGTAGATTTGCCTGCTCCATTTTCGCCCATAAGGCCTAGCACACTGCCTTTTTTTACCGTAAGGTTAATGCTATCTAGAACCTTGTTTTTTGCAAAAGATTTAGAAAGATTTTTAATTTCAAGTACTATATCATCCATTTCTCTTCCTTGTTTTTGATTAGCAGAATTCCTCTAGGGTAAGTTATATCTTATTAAAAAAAAAGCTTTAAAAGAAGCGTACCAGAGGAGGGAGGGTTTAGGAAGAGAGGGGCTTCGTAACTTTGAGCTCCTTCTCTCCCTAAAAAAGGTTAGTACTTCAGTTTGTCTGTGTAGTCGCGTCCTGAGTTTGTCTTAACCATGTTAATTGCATACGCATCAAAGTTGTTAAGATTTGTAAAACTGTCTAATACAACTGCTTCGTTTTGTCCATCACCTTGAACAATTGTTAAATCAATGTTCATAAGAGGAGCATAGTAGCGAAGAGCAGGCACGTAGCTTGAAGAAAGGAAGTTATCACCAGCACTATAAATTGTTAAGAGAACTTTTTTTGTAGGGGCATCAGTTTGTTTGATCCCTGCATCTCTTGAACCAGCTTTATAGTTTTCCCAGTTTTCGTCATTAACTCCAGCATTTTCTGCCATAATAGCTTTGTTTTATGAAATGTATTTTACTGGAGAAGAAATTTGGTTGCAATACATGTCAGGTGTGGAAATACCTTTTGTGTATACGTCTGCGCCACTT
>CAYJNB010000066.1:0-10111 GCA_964371205.1 uncultured Treponemataceae bacterium | reverse complement strand
TCGCTATAACCATAAACCCACCCATAATCTTTGTTCTAACACGTAAGTTATCCAAGATCATCTAATCCTCCAACTCCACCTTTAAGATTGATTTTTCGTACCTAAACTAGGATTTGCAGCTGAGTTTATTCTACTATGTGCTGCACAAAGAGTCAAACTTTAAACGATTTTTACGAAAAGGTTTTACATTGTAAACAAAGTGATTTTATGCACTTGACAAACGCCGCATTGAACGTGAGAATAGATACTATGAAAATTTTTAAGAGTGCTAATATTAAGTCTTTTTTTGTTGGGGCGTTTGCAAGTAGCCTTGTTTTTGTTTTTTTTACTTTTGTAAGTCCAAATCTTTTTGCACAGGGTCAATCTGGAGAATCTGCAGCAAAGTCTCGCCAGTATCAAGATTTAATTCGTACGGTTTTTGATTTTGTTGAACAAAATTATATTGATGAAGTTGACTCTCAAAAGATGTATGAGGGTGCCTTAAAGGGTATTATGGACTCTTTAGAGGATCCCTATACAACGTATATGGACTCAACTCAAATGCGTAGCTTAAATGATACAACAGTTGGTAGTTTTGGTGGAGTTGGTTTGAGTATAACAAAACCTATTCTCTCTACACCAGAAAAACCTGCATATGTAGAAGTTGTTTCTCCTATTGAGGATACTCCAGGTGCAAAAGCTGGGATTCAAAGTGGAGATTTGATTATTTCGATTGATGAAAAACCAACTCAAGATATAACTATGGATGAGGTACTTGCTCTGTTACGGGGCAAGAAAGGCGACCCCGTTGATTTAATTATCCGTCGTGGAAAAAATGTTGAGTTTCCTGTAACGCTTGTTAGAGCAATAATAGAAGTACCAACCGTAAAATTTGGTATGATTGAAGATGATATTGGCTATTTACGAATTATTGAGTTTACTCCACAAACTCCTGAGCGCGTACAAGACGCATTAGATTTATTTACTGCAGCTAATTTTTCTTCACTTATTATAGATTTACGTAATAATCCGGGTGGGCTTATTACAAGTGTGGTTGATGTAGCAGATAAGTTTATAGACAATGGGCCAATTGTATCCACAAAGAGTCGTCATTCATACGAGAATACTGTTTTTACAGCAAAACCGAGCAAGACAACTGTACCAGATAATTTACCTATCGTTGTACTTATTAACAGTGGTTCAGCGAGCGCTTCTGAAATATTAGCTGGGGCTTTAAAAGATGATCACCTCGGGTATCTTATAGGGGAAAATACGTTTGGAAAAGGATCTGTGCAGCAAGTTGTACCATTGCCAAATAGTGACGGAATAAAAATTACTATGGCTCGTTATTATACGCCTAGTGACTCAAATATTGATAAGGTTGGAATTCCTCCCGATAGAGAAGTGCTCTTTCCTGAATTAAATGAGGATGAAGAAAAAGCATATAGTGAGCTAATGAACTCAAATATTATTGCAGATTTTATTGCTGAGCATCCTGCAATGAGCGAGCAAGAGATTACTAACTACGCAAAAACATTGGAAAGTGAATATGCTTTAAGTTCTCGTTTATTACGCCGGATGGTGTGGCTTGAGTCTTATAGATTAAGAACACAACCCTTGTATGACTTAGAATTTGACGTGCAATTATCTGAAGCTGTTACTGTTTTACGAACAGAATCATTTACAGAATTAATGAAGTCAACAAAAACAATTAGCGAGTTACAAGCACAAGATGAAGAAACTCTAGTGGCAAATGCTAAGATAATTGAGGCGAATGCAAATGCTGCAAAAGCAATAGATAATCAAAATGAGTAGATTCTGTTATGCGGCAGTTACTTATTGAGACAATGCCTGATAGCAAGGGTATTGTTTATATAAAAGGGAAGGATGCACGGTATCTCTCCCAGGTTTTAAGAGTAGGTCTTGACTCAATTGTTGATGCGCGACTACCTTCTGGTAATTTAGTTTCTCTACGTTGCATAGATATAAAAAAAGGTCTTGTTAGTTTTATTCTAGTCAAAGAATCTTTACAAGGAAAAGAAAAGCACAATGCTATCGAAACAGGTGTTCGCTCGCAACATATTGAAGAAACAGCAAAGAACTTTGTCCCATTATGGCTTTTTCAATGTGTGGGCAAGGCCGCAAGAATGGACACTATCATTCGACAGGCGACAGAAGTAGGTGTTGAGAGAATAATTCCGATTTTGAGTGCTTACTCCCCGCCGGAAGCAAAAAAAATAACAGGTCGCCTAGATCGTTGGAATCGTATAATAAAAGAAGCCCGACAACAATCTGGCTCTCCAATACAAACAACAATTTGCGATCCTGTAAGTGTTACACAAGCTATTGATTTATGGAATACACACTTTAAGGCAAAAGACCTTTCAGCACAGGGTTTTATTTTTACAGAAGGTCTTGCAACAAATTCTCTATACAAGTATCTTGTAAGGCAATTCGATTTAGTTGGAGCGGTAATTGGACCAGAAGGCGGATTTTCTCAAGAGGAAGTAGAAACCTTTAAAAATGCCAATTTTATTCCGATACATTTTAATATAAATATTTTACGCACAGAAACTGCAGCTTTGTACAGTCTTGCAAATTTGCAGTATGCGGTTATGGAGTTTGAATCATGGAAGGCGAGCGAGTAGTTTTATTAGATGTGCCAATAGATATTGTTCCCCCAGAGCAATTGGAAAAAAGAATATTGACGTTAATAGAAAAGCCAGGAACGAAGCAGTTAATTCTGTTGTCGATTTGGGATTTTTTACGCACCAAGGTAAATAGCGAATATAAACAAATTGTTTTAAATGCGGACTTAGTTCTACCTATTTCAAAAAGTTTAGTAAGTGGGGTTCGTTTTTTGTTTAAGAAAGAATCTTATAGATATAATCCTTTTAGTTTTATTATTTCTGTGTTAGGAGTTCTTGATTCGAGATACAAAACACTATATTTACTTGGGTCAAACAAACCAACCGTAATGCAAGTAGAGCGCAACGTTCGTGCAACTTTTCATGGGGTACATGTTGTTGGGCGATTTACTGCATTTTCAAAAAAAACAGAAAAAGATGTTATTACAGCCATTTATAAGGCCTCTCCAGCACTTGTATTAATGAGCGGGAAGGGTAATAGCAATGTACACTGGGTGTATCGAAATAGAAATAATTTTGCAAATAGCCTCTTTTTATGGGAAAAGAATGTATTTGATATTTTTGCTCATAGAAAAAGGCGTATTTCTGAAAAAATATTTAATCGTGGTTTAGAAATATGGGGCGAAATAATTAAAAACCCCTTTAAAGTGTTTTTGATATTCCCCTATATGTGGTATTTGCTGTATTTAGTATATTTTAAGCTATTCAAAACTGATAAGGCAAAGTAAGAAGAATGTTTCAGAAATTAATGCTTTTAATAACTGATGTAACTATCCAAGACTATTGCATTAAGAAACTGCAACATTTTTACACCGAAATTGTACTAGAGGATACAACTTTAGATAAAACACCTTCTCTTATTATTGCCGATTTGCTCTGTCTAAATAAAAAAGGATTTAGTTATTTTCAAGAGATAGTTCATAAGTATAATCAAACACCGCTTGTTATTATATCAAACTCAATTCATCCGTGTTTTGTGGAAAAAGCTCTTAATGATGGCGCTGCAGCGTTTATTCAGTTTCCATGTTCTGACAGTCGCTTTGTTCGAACAATGCTTAGCGTCAGCATTCCTTCAAAGAACACAAGCGAAAATGATATGTTTTCCTCGTTATTAGGAGATTCTCCTGTAATAAAAGACTTAAAACAAAAGCTTCTTTGCGCAGCTCAGCAAGATGACTTGCCTGTTCTCTTGCTAGGCGATAGTGGAACAGGTAAGAGTTTTGCGGCACGTCTAATATCACAAGCTTCGGCAAGAAAAAAAGCGTTTTATGAAGTGAATATTACTGCATTGAGTGAAACAATAATTGAAAGTGAGCTTTTTGGAACCTCGTTAGGAGCTTTTACTGGTGCAATTGAAAAATCTGGCTTTTTTGAACGCGCAGAAAAAGGTACATTGTTTTTAGATGAGATAGGAGACTTGCCTGCATCTATTCAAGTTAAACTTTTACATGTAATTGAAACAGGTTCGTTTTTTAAGGTTGGTTCAACTGCTAATTTACAAAGTGATGTTAAGCTTATATTTGCAACAAATGCTAATTTGAATAAATTACTCAAAAAGAAAATAATAAGAGAAGACTTTTATTTTCGAATCATGCAATTTCCAATAAAAATTCCTTCCCTTAATGAGCGCAAAGAAGATATACCTCTTCTTGCTCATTCGTTTGCACAAGAGAAGAAAAAATTTTTTTCTGCGGGTGCGATCGAAAAACTGTGTAACCATGATTGGTCAGGAAATGTTAGAGAACTCTCCAATTGTGTAAAATATGCCTGCTTGCTCTGCTCTAAAAGCAAGATTGATGCATCAGATATTGTCTTTATCGATAGAGAGGTTTTCTAGCTTTTTTCGCACAACTGGCAGTATCTTAGTAAAAATCTGTTGAGCGTACCTCAGCTCTTTTGCATTAACTGCAGCCCTTGAGAATATATTGCGCCAAAAAAGTTCCATATCTTTTTGCCCAGAAACTCGAAAAAAACCAGCGTCTTTTAGACTTGTACTCATAGTCTTTACACCTTTGTCGATCTCAGAAAGAGGAAGAGACGACTTCTTTTTGTGGGTGCCGACTTTTGCATTGTACAATTCATATGCTACGATTTGAACAGCATGAGAGAGATTTAAGGATCCGTACATGGGATTTGTTGGAATAGTAACAGAGCACGTACAGGCCTTCAACTCTTCTTCAGTTAATCCTGTACGTTCATTGCCAAAAACAATTGCAGTGGGAACAGGCTTTGCTTGTACTTGTTGTGCAAAGGCACGCGCTTCTAAAAGAAAAAAATCCCTTTTTTTTCCAAGCCTTCTTGTTGTACCAGCGGCAATGGTGCAATCTGCTACAGCGTCTTGTAGAGAATCAAAAAAAAGAGCATTCTCCCAAACGTCAAAAGACTCAAGTGCAAATGTATGTACTAAATTTTCTTCGTAATCTGATTTTTTTCCTACTATTCGTAATTGAGAAAAACACATTGTTTTTATTGCCCTACAGACAGATCCTATATTTCCGCTTTGTTCAGGGCGACAAAGTACAAATATAATAGTATTATTAAACATAATGTAACTATATATCTTTTTTAAATTTTAATAAATACTAATTTAGACTGAACCTATTCATTAAACATACCGATATTGTTAATATATTTAGAATAAAAAATGTAATATTTTGGGAAAAATCGTTGACAAAGGATTTTATCCCATGTAAAATGACTAATACGTGAATTGTCTATACGATTTTGTGTTGTTTAGAAAGAGGATTATATGGGAAATAACGACGATTTGGTTCCTGGGTTTAACGACGAAAAGGACGACAGCTTAAAAATAACGCTTGATAAGGTTGATTCTGTTCCTTCTTGTTGTATTCTTTATTTAAATGGATATATCGACACATATAACTCAACCTTTTTTCAAAAAAGAGTAGCCAAGGTTGTAGAAGCTGGTTTTGTAAACTTGATTTTCAACTGTTCTGCTTTAAACTATGTATCTTCTACAGGTATTGGTTCTTTTACTGCTTTTTTAAAAATGGTAAAGCCAAAAGGTGGAGATGTTGTCTTACTAGAGATTCAAGCAAAAGTAAATGAAGTATTTCAGCTTTTAGGCTTTTTACAATTTTTTAATATTAAAGATTCTTTGAATGAAGCAATTGCTACATTCTCGCAAAAAGCAGCTCCTACAAATAGCTTGTTCCCTAAGATTTTTGCTTGTCCAGTATGTGCAAAAAAATTAAAGGCAGTCAAACCAGGACGATTTAGATGTTCTGAGTGCAAAACTATACTAGGAATCGATGCTGCTGGAGTTGTTTCACTCGGCTAAGTAGATTCTTGTGCATAAGTTGTGGATAACTAAAATTAAGTACTATACGACTTAGTAGTACAATTTAAAAAATAATATACTTTTTTTGAGGTTATGACCTTGACAAAGCTAAGTTGTTGAAATATAACGACTTAGCTTTTTTTTTGTATATTTATAAAAGAATGTCTTATTTTTTATACAGTTTATGCAGAAAAAAGAAAATATAAAGTTTTTTATAACCTGTGCATAACTTGTGGATAATCTATTGAATAATATTATATTTTCTTATGACATAAGCACTTCGGTTTATGTCCTATATATTGATGTTTAAATGTCTACTTGTACTTACTCTTTATTTATGCTACTCTTTTAGAAATACACCGTTTGTATTATTGAATACTATTAATAAAAGGATATATGGTTATGGACAATCGTACAGTAACAATGGAAAAAATTGTTAGTTTATGTAAGAGAAGAGGTTTTGTATTTCAATCTAGCGAGATTTATGGCGGACAGTCAGGTGCTTGGGACTACGGGCCTTTAGGAATAGAACTTAAAAATAATATTCAGCGTGCATGGTGGAAAGAAATGACACAACTGCATGATAACATTGTAGGTTTGGATGCTGCTATATTGATGCATCCTCGTGTATGGGAAGCATCAGGACACGTAGCAAATTTTTCTGATCCTCTGGTTGACTGTAAGCAGTGTAAGGCACGTTTTAGAGCTGATCAAATGGATGAGGTAAATCTAACAAAAAAAGAATGCCCTAATTGTGCAGGCGAATTAACTGAGCCGCGTGAATTTAACCTTATGTTCAAAACACATATTGGACCTGCAGAGGATACTGCAAGTGTTATTTATTTGCGCCCAGAAACAGCACAAGGTATTTATGTAAATTATAAAAATATAGCCCAATCAAATAGATTAAAGATTCCGTTTGGAATTGCTCAAGTAGGTAAGGCTTTCCGTAACGAAATTGTTACAAAAAACTTTATTTTTAGAACTTGTGAATTTGAGCAAATGGAGATGCAGTTCTTTGTTAAAGGTGGAGATGACGATAAATGGTTTGACTACTGGAGACAAGAGCGTTGGGCTTTCTATGAAAAATACGGAATCCGTATGAATAAACTACGTTGGCATCACCACGATAAATTAGCCCATTATGCTAAAGACGCATATGACATTGAATACGAATTTCCAATGGGATTCCAAGAGCTTGAAGGAATTCACAATAGAACAAACTTTGATCTTACTCAGCATACTGAGTATTCTGGTAAGGATATGCAATACATTGATCAAGACAATGGTAACGAGCGTTATATCCCTTACATTGTTGAAACATCTGCAGGTCTTACTCGCAATCTTCTTATGTTCCTTTGTGATTCTTACGAAGAAGAAAAAGTAGCAGACAAGGGCAATGATGATGATTGGCGTGTAGTTATGCATTTCCATCCAAAAATTGCTCCAGTAACTGTTGCTGTACTTCCATTGATGAAAAAAGATGGATTAGCAGAACTTGCAAAAGATGTTCAAAGTGAATTAAAAGAATATTTTATGACCGACTATGATCAATCTGGTGCTATTGGTAAGCGCTATCGTCGACAAGACGAAATTGGTACTCCATTCTGTATCACTGTTGACTACGACTCCAAAGAAGATGATACAGTAACTTTACGCCGACGTGACTCAATGGAGCAAATCCGTGTTAAACGTTCTGATCTGGTGTCTGTAATTCAACAAGAAATTCGCGACTATAAACGCGTATAGGGACAGTAATGGAGTATATTAAGCTTGGAAGGACTGATTTATTAGTGAGCCGTACTGGCTTTGGAGCTCTTCCTATTCAGCGTGTGTCTGATTTGGAAGAAGCAACAAAAATTTTACGACAAGCTTATGAGGGCGGTATTAATTTTTTTGATACCGCACGCGCCTACACTGATAGTGAAACTAAGATAGGTTATGCTTTACAAGAAGTTCGAAAAGATGTTGTAATTGCTTCAAAGAGTAGGGCTACAACAGGTGTTGAGCTTAGTGCAGATATACAAAGTAGCCTCGAAAATTTACAAACCGATTATATTGATATTTACCAATTACATAATTTGCCCTTCGTACCAAAACCCGATGCAGAAGATGGGGTTTACGATGCACTTTTAAAAGCAAAAAAAGAGGGAAAGATTAATCATATTGGTTTTACTAATCACTCCCAAGAAAGAGCTCTCGAAGCAATTTTTTCTGGTTTATACGAGACCTTGCAATTTCCATTTAGTGTATTGTCATCAGACGAAGATTTAAAAATTGTAAAGATGTGTGAACAAACAGATACTGGCTTTATTGCAATGAAGGCTCTTAGTGGCGGATTGTTAACCGATATCGAACTTGCGTATAATTTTTTAAATCAATTTGATAGTGTTGTTCCTATATGGGGGATTCAAAAAATTGAGGAGCTTGAGCAGTTTTTAGATTTTTCTACAAATCCTCCAGAAAAAGGTGAAGATTTTGAAAAGCGTCTAGCAAGCGAGCGCGAACAATTAGCTGGCAATTTTTGTCGTGGCTGTGGTTATTGTTTACCATGTCCAGCACAGATTCCTATCGAAAATGCAAATCGGATGTCTCTTTTAATACGTCGCTCACCAACTGCAGGCTGGTTTTCTAAAGAATGGCAAGAAAAAATGTCTTGTATAGAAAACTGTACTTTATGTAGGGCTTGCGAAAAACGATGTCCGTATGGGCTTAAGCCATATGAGACATTACCTGAGCATTTAAAAGACTATAGAGATCTTCTTTCTCAAAAAAACTAAAATTGTTTTATTTTAAAGCTAGTTTTTAAACTGTTAACTCGTTAATTCTTTTTGTGTCATTGCACGAACAATTCTGAGTGTTGTTTCATTTGTAGTAAGGACAATAGGCTCTCCATTATCGTGCACTTTTCCATAAATTTGTACAATTGGATTTTTGGGATCTGATGGATTAACGTCTGTTACTTGAGCGGCTTGTCCATCAGAAAGCAGGACATATGTGCCAACAGGGTACATGGAAATAGAATGCATGAGCGCTTTAAGCACTGTTGAATCATATTGAACCCCATTGTGCTTTAATAGCTCAAGCATCGCATCAGGGGCACTTGTTGCTTCCTTGTAATGCCGTTTTGCGGTAATTGCTTCGAAAGAGCAAGCTACAGCAATAATTTTTGCAAATAATGATATTTGCTGTCCATTAACCTTTCGTGGATATCCTGCTCCATTTTCTTTTTCATGATGCTCAAGTGCTGCTAAGCAAATATTTAATGGGAACTTATAATCTTTTAATATATTATATGAAATAACTGGATGCGTAAAAATACTATTTTTTTCTGCCGCAGTGAGTGGTTTATTTGTGTAATATACTTGAGGCGGAAGTTTTATCATTCCAACTTCGTGGAGTAAGCAAGCAACGGCCAATTCAATAAGCTTGTCGTCAGGCATATTAAGCTGAATACCAATGTTGATTGCAATTACGGTTGAGCGCATAGCATGGCTAACTAAGAAGACTTTGTCTTGCATTGCTTGCGATGGTTGTACACGCATAACGTAGGTTCGGTTATCTTTTATAAACTCACAGAGATTTTGCATATGTGAGTAGATTTCTTCGTATGGAAGAGATTTATGAGTTACAAATGTTGTATATACATTATTTATATAGTTTACATATTCATTGTAAACTGCTTGTACTATTACAAGCTTATTAGATTCGCTCATATTATTTGGCGATCCAACTTCGTTTATAATTTGCTCATAAAAATTTTGTGTTTTCTTTGCAGGGTTTTCTATTTTTTTTGCAACACTACCTTCATCAAGTGATGGCTCCTCCGAAGTTTCAATTCCTTCGGATAAGACTTGCCTAAACTCCCATTCTAGTAAGTGTCGTAAAAGTGAATTTGTTACTGGAAGAACTCTATCAAGCAAGAGAAATGATTTATCTATTATTAGCGTATCTGTAAAGTAGTTATCTGGTTCTAGTTCAGTAACATTAAAAGTATTCATTATTCTCCTCTTGTATAGAACAGCTCTATTATAAAACAAAAAAGTCTTTTTGCCTAGTTCTCGGTTCTTCTCTTATAATATCGGCACTTGTAGTCTTTTTTTTCAGTTTTAAATAAGAAATGAATAAAAAAAAGCACTGATTAACGCAATTTAACCAGTGCTTGATGTTTTTTTGTATGCAA